>RFPJ01000100.1 GCA_009926145.1 Bacteroidota bacterium | reverse complement strand
TAAACACCTTTGGTTTTTTTTCTGCCTTCTTCATCGCTTCAACTAATGTTCTGGTTGATTGAATCCGTGAATCATAGATGCGTTGCTTAACCTTGGGCGTCCATCTACCTCCAACCACGGGCTCTCCAGCCAAATGGATTACAGCATCAACTTCCTGCATAAGGTGTACTAGGTCTTGATCCCAAGAAACGTATTGTAAATTATTGGCCTTTAAATCATCATAACGCTTAGGATTTCGAGTAAGCAACACCAAATCCAAATCTTTTTTTAATAATTGCACACATAAATCAGACCCTATAAACCCGGTACCACCGGTTATCAATACTTTTTTCATATCTTATGCAAAATTTCTCTTTTTGAATCAGGATGTTGAATTTTGATTATGTTTTCGAATTCACTGCGTAAATCACTTTTAAAATAACTAAAAAGAACCACCAATCATTCTACTGTGAAGCTATCATTTTCCCTCTATCATACTATACGAATCTTTGTAGGTGCTGTGTTTATTTTATCAAGTATTGGCAAGTTTATTGATAGTAGTGATGCTCAATACTTAGTCGAATTACTAAGTATGAATATCTATTGGCTAATCGAATATAAAGCCCCTATAGTTCTTAGTATTACTCTCTTAGAATTGGTTTTGGGTATCGGGTTGATTTGGAATCGATACATCAGCTGGGCATACGGCATATCCCTACTTCTGGTGCTATCACTCTCATCGGTACTTGTATTTTTTATGATACAGGGCACTCAAGTCGCCGCTTGCGGATGTTTCGGCGCCTTTGATTTATTGTCAGGACCCAATGCTACCTTAGCAAAAAATGGAGTATTAGTCTTGTGTATTGGCTATGCCTGGATCTCTTATGCAAAAAGTATGCGCAAATAAACATAACTAGCAGGTGCTGCTAATAGTAAAGCATCAAATCGATCAAAAAACCCACCATGTCCAGGGATTAAACCCGATGAATCTTTAATATTGGCTTTACGCTTAATTTTACTTTCTAATAAATCTCCAATAGGTCCAAAGGTGGCGGCTAAAAGCGCCATAGGTATCATTTGAGTTACGCTTAAGGGCATACTAAACGCCTCTATAAGCATCGGTGACAAGGAATATACAAGTAGCAATCCAACTACACTGCCGAAATAACCAAACATGAGGCCTTCCCAGGTTTTCTTCGGACTAATCGTTGGCGCGAGGGGTCTCTTACCAAATAATCTACCTCCGAAATAAGCAAAGCTATCGGCACCCCAAACCATAACCACTAGGCTGATGGTGAGTATAAACCCCTCCTTATTGGTGCCAAAATCATCTATAAGCATTAAACTTAACATACCTAGTGGAGCATATAATCCCGCAAAAAAGGTGGAACTTAATTTCGGAATACTGCTTGAGGACGTACTAAAGGTCTGTCGAGAAACAAACAATAAAAAAAGGACAAGGCCTATTTCAAAAACATAGGGTAATTCTGGTGAGAGTAATACCCATAATCCAAAGGAATAGGGGAAAATGGAATCACTTGGGGTAAGTGCCCCGTCTAAAAGGCGGATGAGTTCAAATTGAATCAATAGAGTGATTGCTATGATCATTCCTTTGAAATACCAATCACCTAACCAGGCCATCCAAATAAATAGTATAGCTGCTGGTAAAGCTACCAATGTACGTTGAAGAAGATTATTCATCATCTTCTGTGATATCATCTAACAGTTTAGTGGCTTGTTCCACATAGGAATCGGGAACATATAAATAGATCATAGCCATTTCTCCCACAACTAAACTGTAGGCAGTATCTCTCTTTGATAGAATTTGGGCTGGAATTTCATGATCTGTCAAATAACTATGAGCCAAATTAATCTCGAACTCATGACTACTCTCAAGTATACATGTCCAATCCTTAATCGTATTCGGTTTAGGTAAATTGAACACTTGCTGATAACTTTATTCTAATGTTGTTTCCGGTTTAGCTTGCGCTGACTCCCGAAAATATCTTTTATGTAAGATAGTCAATAGCGAAAACAGTATCACCATAGCCACCACAATTCCTAACCAGGGCAATTCGGTTTCTGGACTTAAGTCTTGATTGAGCATTTCTGGATAAAGAGTACTTAGAATCACCTGCCCACCATTATTAACCAAATGTGCTACCATGGCTGGAATAATACTATTCGATAGATAGGTAATGTAGGCAAATAAGATTCCTAGGGCTGCAAGAGGTAGAACACGCGTCATCTGTAAATGATAGGCACCAAAAATAACACCCGACACGATAATAGCTGCCCAAACTCCCCAACTTTTTTCTAAAGATCGCTGAACATACCCTCGATACATGATCTCCTCACAAATGGAGGGAACCAAGCCTATATGAAAAAGCCCCATCCATAAGATGTTTTCAGCTCCTAAGAGTTTAGCTATCATATCATCCATGCTTTGTTGCATCTCGGCCATCCAATCGGGCACTGGCAAAAATGCATTCAGCCAACCTAAAAAAATCACCGTAGGATAGGATATCAAAGTTAAAACGATGGCCCATCCTACAAATCCTAGGGTATCAGCGTCTACTTGAAGCCTTATAAAAGATTTCCTATGCCCTTTTGGAGCTGCTAGATGGGTCACCCATAAAGAACCCAATGCAAAGACGGTAATTTGACCCGTGGTGTTTATCCAGAAAAAAACATCGGTTTGTTCACTCAGCACCTGCATGATAGCAGAAATATCGCCTGGATTTTCTACCATCAGCATGGCTGCTACAACACCCACTAACCCCCCGATAACATTAAAAGCAATGAGAGCTAGAAATACCCAAATAATTGCCATAACTCCAAGATTGAAGCCATGGCGTTCATACCAGGATACCGATAATACCGATGAATCAGAAGGTGTTGTACTCGTCATAGATAATCAAAATCAGAACTAAGAATTTTACTCTTCTTCTTTAGCAAATATCTTAGCACTAATAATTCCAGAAATCACATTAATAATACTTAGGCTTACAAATCCAATACCAAATTGTATCAGTATACCATTCAATGAACCAGGATCTGGGCTAAATGCTAACGCTTGTTCAATCTGATCTTGAGTAAGACCTTGTGCTTCCATAGTTAGGATTTGAGCTTCCATCAAAGCATCATTCATGCCCGTATCTATGATTTGAGTCCAAAATAATGAAATCGCGGTTCCAACTAGTAAAGTAACTAAACCTGCTAAAAACCCAAGTAATGCACCTTTTCCTATAGGATACGTAAGGTTAAAACCTTTGGCATACATTCGGTTTGATATGACACCCGCTATAGAGGACACCAAACACATCGTAATACCAAGCCCTTGTCCAGCACCTGTAGATCCATTAATGGTTAAGTAGGCGCTCGCTAGGCCTATAACTGAATAAACAATAGCCGTAATAAGTCCGGCGGTGATAACTGCATTCCAATAACTTGGCATGCCATGATAAGTGGTTTCTGTACTCATAATTCTGATTGGTTAGTGATTTAAAATAGTTGACAACAAAGTGATACGTTTGTTTTCAACAATAGTTGCTAAAATATTATCCGGTTAAATTGAATGAATTTTTGTTGGTTTCGGCTTTATGGTTCCAACAGATCCTAAAAGTAAGGCGGCGGCTAGGCCAAAAAGTATCCCCAATAATAATCGTGAATACAACGTATTTGTCCAAATATTAAGCGCATTACTTAGAATATCTAGACCATTCATTACAATGGTTGCCAGTAAGACTTTCCGCATGAATGGGTACGAGAGCTGATATCCAACAATCTTTAGGAACCATAAAAAATAGATGCCCGCCGAAAATGAGCTATAAATCCCCAGACATCGTGAACATACCGCCATTTGAGTACCCATAAAATCAAAAGAGCGTGTGGGGTCTTGATGGCACAACCAAGAAAAAAACGAGTAATGCCAATGATAAGGGGCCAAAACATCCTCACTATACCAACCAGGCCCAAGTACACTAATGGCTAGTAGACTACTCACAATCATCAAACCCACATGCCATTTTCTATCTAAGCTACCTATTGAATTGTAAAATTCAGCCATATAACAGTGTGATTACTATAGGATATGGATTTAAAAGGTTGTTTTCAAAGTTTACTACAGCTTAGTTTAGTTTACT
>RFPJ01000099.1 GCA_009926145.1 Bacteroidota bacterium | reverse complement strand
TCAGACCGTTGGCCTCTTTTTGCGTAAAAGCCTTACCGTCTGGCGCTGTAAAAATTATTTCATCATAGCTTCGAGAGGCGCATAAAAAGGAAATGCAGTCAAAAATAGGCTGAGGGGTTAGTATCATTCCAGGATCACCGCCATAGGGGTAATCATCTATTTTTTTGTGTTTATCCTTGGTATAGTCTCTAAGGTTATGAACATATATCTCTACTAGGCTCTTTTCTTTAGCACGCTGTACGATACTATGATCTAAAGGACCTGAAAGTAGAGCAGGAACCGCTGATATGAGATCAAATCGAATCATTCTTCTATAAGATTTTCAAGATTAGAAACAACAATCTTTCGCGAAATGGAGTCTATCGATGTTAAATAGGGTTCGACCATAGGAATTAACAAACTTCCTTGAGTTGTTGCCACTTGGATGAGTGGTTGAATACTAGGTATAGTATGTGGTTGAACCGAACCAATTACGCGACCGTTTGTATCTACTACCTTATAGTCAACATAGTTTAGAGTTGTAGATTCTGTGGTTTTTATGTTGGTATCATAAAAACTTCTTTCTACAAATAAACCATGGCCTCTTAAGGTCTCAGCGGCCGACCGGCTATTATATTGATCAAAAATAACAAAGAACGTTTGTGAGTTTTTTTTCTTTTCAACCCGAAAAGTACTCACGCGAACAGGATAAAAGTCGCCACGATTGTTTTTAAAGAAAACCACTGGGTTTTCTTGTTCTAGTATCAGTCGCGGGTTGTCAATATCCCAAATTAGCTTAAGCTCCCCATCTAGCCCGTGCACACGGTCTACATAACCTACTGGTACAAAAGCCGGGTGGGAATCAGTTGCCATAAACGAATGAATTAGCTTAGGCTTCTTTCTTTGCTTCCCAAGCAGCCAACACTGTTTTTCGATCTTCATCGTCAGAAACAAAACCGCTTAACTCTTCAACGGTGTGTGCAGCGATGTGATCAACCGCATCTTTAGCCGTCATATCTTTAGAGCTATTGGTCGACCCTTCGGTGGTTTCTTCGGACGCTTCAACAGGAGTTTCCTCCGTGGTCTCTGCGGCAACTTCTTCTGAAGCCTCTTCAGATACTGCATCAGCGCTTTCTTCCTCCGCAGGAACCTCTTCGTTTACTTCTTCCGTAGAAACTTCTTCGGTAGTTTCAGTGGTTTCTTCCACTGCAACCTCGGAGGTTTCTTCTTCTACAGCTTCTTCCGCTGGGGCTTCCCCTGCTGTCTCTGTGGCAACTTCTTCTACAGCTTCCTCCGTTACTGAGTCAGTAGTTTCTTCGCTAGCAACTTCTACTTCCGCCGCGGCCTCTTGAGCCATCTCTGCAGCTGCTTCTGATGCTTTTTGTTGAGTCTGTTTTTTAACTTCTTTTTCCTCAGCTAAAAGACTTGCACGAACCTGCTCTTTTCGAGTAGTTTCGGTTTCTTTTTTAGAGGCTCTATTTGCGCTCCACTCTGCTAAAGTAGCTTCGATCTCCGCCTCACTTTTGCCCCACATTTGTAAGTGGCGCTTGTATAAGAACCCTTCGTTACGAAGAATTTTTTGAACGGCATCGGTTGGTTTAGCGCCGTTATCTAACCAATAAGCAATACGCGCTTCGTTGAGAACGGTCTCTTTTTTTTCGGTTACCCCATCGAAGCGGCCAACTTGCTCTATAATACGCCCATCTCTGGGAGAGCGGCTATCGGCAACCACAATATGGTAGATAGGGCGACGAATCCGCCCTTTGCGTTGTAGTCTAATTTTAATCAATGATTTATCCTCAGTTGAGTTTTTGTTTAATGCTTTTTATCGCCCAAAGGGCATGTTTTTAAGTCCTTGAAGTGCACGTCCGGCTTTACCCATTTTGGACATGGTTTTCATCATTTTCTTCATCTGGTCGAACTGCTTAATCAAGTCGTTTATTTCACGAACAGTTCTACCGGAACCCTGGGCAATTCTTCTACGGCGCGAGCCATTTAAGATTTCAGGATTCCGCCGCTCCTCCGGCGTCATAGAATAGATAATAGACTCAACGGGCTTAAAAGCATCATCATTGATTTCTGCATTTTCTATTGCTTTGCTGGCGCCGGGGATCATTTTGACGAGATCTCCTAGATCTCCCATCTTTTTGACTTTTTGAATTTGATCGAGAAAATCTTCCAAATCGAATTTGTCGGACCGGATTTTCTTTTGAAGCTTTTGAGCTTCTTGTTCATCAAATTCCCGTTGAGCGCGCTCTACTAAAGAGACGACGTCTCCCATGCCCAAAATACGCTGGGCCATTCGATCTGGGAAGAAGGGGCTTAAAGCATCTAGCTTTTCCCCAGTACCTACAAACTTGATGGGTTTGTTCACTACAGATTTAATGGAGAGAGCAGCCCCCCCACGAGTGTCACCATCTAATTTTGTAAGTACTACGCCATCATAGTTAATGCGCTCATTGAACTCTTTTGCAGTATTAACAGCATCTTGACCCGTCATTGAATCTACTACGAATAGTATCTCAGAGGGGTTGATTTGTTTTTTTATTTCTGCAACTTCGTTCATCATCTCTTCGTCTACATGAAGTCTACCGGCGGTATCTATAATTACGGTATCCATTGCAAGACTTCGGGCCATGGTTACGGCCTCTTTTGCAACACGTACCGCATCTTTTTGCTCGATGGAATACACGGGGACGTCCACTTGGGAACCAAGTGTTTTTAGCTGGTTTACGGCAGCAGGGCGATAAACATCGGCGGCAGCAAGAAGCGGATTCCTTTTATGCTCCTGCTTAAGATATCGGGCTAACTTACCCGCGAAGGTAGTTTTACCAGAACCTTGTAATCCAGCTATGAGAATGACGGTTGGAGGGGTGTCGGAAAATTTTATCTCGGACGGGTTGCCGCCAAAAGTATCTACCAGTTCATCATAGACAATCTTGGTAAATTGTTGGCCGGGGTTAACACTGGTTAACACATCCGATCCGAGTACTTTATCCTTAATCTCCGCTGTAAAGCTACGGGCCACGTCGTAATTAACATCGGCATCCAATAAGGCACGACGAATCTCACGAACCGTCTCGGCAATATTTACCTCGGTAATTCGCGCTTCGCCTTTCAGGCTTTGGAATGCCTTATCTAAATTGGATGATAATTGTTCAAACATGGTTTAACAGGATTGTCCCGCTTACTTTAGAGCCTACAAAAATAAGGGATTATTACGGGCTTATCAACACCAATGTGGATAATTATTAAAATAAGCCATGTCTGGTTTTCTCATTCTTTTTTAAAGGAAACAGTGGTATTTTAAAAGAAACAATCATTAATAGTTTATGAGTATGGAAGGCTACGGTTTATTAAAAGGTAAAAAAGGAATAATATTTGGCGCACTTGATGATCGCAGTATTGCATGGAGGATTGCGTTGGCATGTAAAAGGGAGGGGGCTGAGTTTGTTTTATCAAATGCCCCAATTGCTCTTCGAATGGGCGCCCTTAACGCTCTTTCTGAAGAAACAGGAGCACCAATAATCCCGTGTGATGTTACCAAAGACGATGAAATAGAAGCACTCGTAGACCAGACTAAAGAACATTTTGGCGGCGGTGTAGACTTTGTGTTACACGCCATTGGCATGTCTCCAAATATTAGAAAGAAAAAAGAATACACCGATTTAAATTACCACTGGTACCAGCAATCGCTCGATATATCAGCTATTTCTCTTCATAGAATCTTGCACCATGCTGACGCCAAAGGGGCCCTGAATGATGGCGGATCGGTTATCGCCTTATCTTATATAGGAGCGCAGCGTATTTTCAGTAAGTATTCCGATATGAATGATGCTAAAGCCCTTCTTGAAAGTATTGCCAGAAACTATGGTAGTCGCTTAGCAAAACGAGGGATACGGGTGAATACCGTGTCACAAGCACCCACTAAAACATCAGCCGGCTCGGGTATTAAGAATTTTGATGGTATGTACACCTTTGCCGAGAAATTGTCTCCGCTTGGTAACCCATCGGCCGACGAGTGCGCTGATTACTGCGTGACCCTGTTTTCGGATTTAACCCGAAAAGTTACCATGCAGAACTTATTTCATGATGGCGGCTTTGTTACCTCTGGCTTTAGTGAAGAGCTTTTAGACGATCTCGCCAAAATTTATTCCGCGGAATAAACCAGCAAATTATTC
>RFPJ01000098.1 GCA_009926145.1 Bacteroidota bacterium | reverse complement strand
AATCCAATGTTATGTGGAAATACAATGGCTCCTTCTAAATTGGCATGTCCGTGAACAGCATCTATCCCTAAAATCAACGGGATGGCAATTTCAACCCCTTGAGTGTCTATAGAAGCCATATAGAAGGCATCGGCCATTTCAATCCAGGATTCGGCATCGGCATAAGGAAGAGGTCCAGGGGCAGAATTACCCCCACTAAGTACTGATCCTAAGCGATATTTTTTCACATCCTCTGCACTGATAGAGGCGTTGTCGGCTTGAATAACCTGCCCCACTTTTTGCTCTAAGCTAAGTTTGGGAAGTATTTCATCTATTTGAGCCTCAATGGCAGGGTCTAGAGGTAGAGGTTCTAAGCTAGTCCAAGGATCTTGGTTGCTGCTAAAGTTGCTACAGCTTACAAATATTAAGGAAGCAACACCAATAGTTCGTGCTACATTACGATGGAAGATGATAGATAGCATAATAAGATTGTTTTGAAGGCACTTTATCCCTAAACCGAGTGCCTACGAAATGATGAATGTAAGAGTTACCGTTTTTGTTTTACAGACTTGTTTGGAAGACATGCTCCAACGGCTTATTTGTACCCGAAATATAGCTAAACTAGAACAATGCTTACAAAATTATTGCTCGAAGGATGGGTAATGCAAATGAAATAGACGAGGGGAACCTCCTGAAAAGCTCACTATGAAGAGGTTGTCGTAGTCCGATTCGTCTAATTTTTCTAGTTTTTGCCCACTTAGTAAAGAGGTAAGCATGGGAGTTGTATTGCTATGACCAACGACCAAGATAACCCCTTCTTTTTGTTTAAGTTCAGCGGCAAAACCTTCCAGATCTCTAGGGTCATAACTTTGTACTTGAAGAGAGAGTGAATCGGCTAGGGGTTTCGCTGTGGATTGTGTCCGCTTATAGGAGGTTGAATACACCTGATTCACATTCATATCTACCAGCATTTCATAGAGCATATGCGCTCTTTGTTCACCTATTTTAGATAATTCCGGATCCCGGCTATCATCCATTTTCTCGGCATGTCGAACGAGTATAATGGTCGACTCTGTTTGAGCATAGCTATGAATGGAGCCTATTAAAAGCAGGCAAAGGGCTAGAAACATCCGCTTTAATAATGGTCGTGTACTTACTTGTGAAAGGCTCATAGAAACAAATGGTGGTGATATTGGTGTATTTTGAAGTTATAATATCTACAAATTAATGATTGCATTTACAAAACAGCATAACGTGTCGTCTATTAACCTACTTGAAAAACTAGGGTTTGTATGTGAAGGGATGATCCAGCGTGATGGGGAAGACTTGCTGAGGTTTGGGTGTTAGGAACTAAACCAAGTTATGAATTAGTCCCATTTATAAGTGCTCTCATTGATATAAAATGATTTTAAAAAATACTTTGGTCAGAAAAAAAAGTAAACTACTATGAAATTAACAAACACGATCTATTCCCTCCTTTCTTTGTTAGTTGTGAGTCTAGCTTTTTTCTATTTAATAGGCTTTTCAGACCCATCAATAACACCTGAAAAGATTAAAGATAACTTACATACTGGAGCCAAAAACTCACTCAACTATATTCATTCTGTTCGAACGTATCCCCTTCAAGATATACCAGAAAGAGGATTGTCAGAATCATTTGCCCAGCTTGAAATGAGTAAATACAAAGGAGCTAGAAATGTTCAATGGAAAACAATTGGGCCAACAAACATTGGTGGAAGGACGCTTGCACTGGCCATTCATCCTGAAAATCCTGATATCATATTTGCAGGTTCTGCCAGTGGCGGATTGTGGAAAAGTACTAAAGGGGGGAGTGGAGAAAATGCATGGGAATATGTTCCAACGGGACATCAAGTGCTAGGAGTTGCAGCGATTGAAATTGACCCGAATAATCCAGATATCATCTACATTGGCACAGGTGAGGCTTATGGATCGGCTGAAAACTTCCCTGGGATTGGCCCTCAAAGAACAACTAGAGGGAGTTATGGTATTGGTATTTTAAAATCATTTGATGGTGGGTTTAGTTGGACTAAAAGTTTGGATTGGTCGTTAAATCAGAAAAGATCAGTCCAAAAACTTCATATAAATCCACTTAGGGCAGAATCCATTTGGGCAGCAACAACCCACGGTGTTTACCGATCATTAGATGGAGGGGAGAACTGGCAAAATATTCATTCGATCCCAATGGCCACTGATATAGCTATGCATCCAGTGGATACAAACTTAGTTATGATCACCCATGGTGGTATGGGGTCAGAGGGACATGGCATATATAGAACTACTGACGGAGGTAAGTCATTTTCTAAAGCTGATTTGGTAATTGGAGGGGGCCCGTCTGAATATAAAGGCAAAGCTATGTTATCCATGATGCTTAAAAAACCAAATATAGTCTATGCAAGTATTGGTAACTCCGATGGCAGCTTAAACTATGAGGATGAAGACATAAGAACATGGGTCATGAAAACAGAGAATTTTGGGGCAAGCTGGAACTTGGTATTTAGTGATACAGAGATCTATGCTCGGGTTCAAGGTTGGTATGCTCATGCTATTGCTGTACACCCAAGTGACGAACAAATTGTTTGGGCTGCAGGCCAGCCGTTTTCGTTATATAAGTCGTCCAATGGTGGGGTAGATTTTGAGGAAGTAAGTTTCACTAATGTAGCTGGGACCGCAACTGATAGGGAAGATGATGTTTATCCCTACTTAAGTGATTGGGCTGACTATCATGATATTATCTATCACCCAACCATGCATGACACTATTTATTTTATCAATGATGGGGGGATTTTTAAGACTATCGATGGGGGTGTGACCATTGAAAATTGTAATTCTGGTTATCAAACAGTGCAGTTTTATAATGGTGTATCTAACTCAAATACAAATGAAAATCTGTTTTTGGGAGGATTGCAAGATAATTCCAGCATCATATATGAAGGCAATTTAGATTGGAGAAGAGAGTGGGGAGGCGATGGTGCTTGGACAGCTTTAAATCAATATGATAATAATATCGCCTACTTATCTGCGCAATTTGGGCAAGCAGTGGTTAGTTACGACCTGTTCAAGGGTGGGCAACTATATTGGGCAATGCCTAGGGGAACCGATAATTTTGGGAACGAAATTTTCCCTAGAAACGAAGCAAATTTCATTACTCCTTATATTTTGAGCCCAGCAGATAACCAGACTATGTACATGGGAGGAGAGCGTATCTATAAATACAATCCATTTGAACAAAACTGGACTACTACAAACAATGGGAACCGCTTAGATGGAAATGCGATGTCTGTACTTGCAGGTTCGGAGCAAGATCCAAATGTAGTCTATGCTGCATCTAGTCCAAAGACACAACGCCCACATTTGTACCGAACGGACAATGGAGGCGATACCTGGCGACGAATCACAGCAGATTTACCAGACAGATTTCCAACCGATTTGGCCGTTGATCCAAATAATGATCTAATCGCATATGTTACTTTTGGAGGATTTGAATCTTCCCACGTGTACAAAACAGAAAATGGAGGTGTATCTTGGATAGATATAGATGAGAATTTGCCAGATATACCAACTTGGTCAGTAACTGTAAATCCAGAAAATAGTTTGCATCTTTTTGTAGGTAACGAAATTGGTGTGTATCAATCTCTGAATGGGGGTGAGAATTGGCATAATATCAATGGTAACTTACCGGATGCAGTCTTTGCAATGGATCTCATCGTATCTAGATCTAACAATACATTACGATTAGCAACACATGGGAATGGAGCCTATGAACTTGATATAACACAGTTAACAGCTACTGAAGAGTCGAGTCAAGAAGTCGAAGGTTTCGAACTTTCACAAAACTATCCAAACCCTTTTAATCCAACAACGCAAATAAGTTATACATTACCACAAGCTTCATTCGTCAGCTTAGAAGTATTTAATAATGTAGGCCAAAAAGTGTCTGT
Organism: Bacteroidota bacterium; assembly: GCA_009926145.1. Lineage (GTDB taxonomy): Bacteria > Bacteroidota > Rhodothermia > Balneolales > Balneolaceae > UBA1275. Next base: position 310 of record RFPJ01000098.1, on the reverse strand, counting down.
TTTAGTAGCAAAAGAACAATCTGCGGGCAATTATTCAGTAACATTTGATGCCACGGGTTTATCTAGTGGGGTGTATCTGTACAAGCTAACAACTCCATCGTTTACCGAAACTAAGAAGATGTTATTGATTAAGTAGATTAGCTTCTAGTCAGTCTTTATGTGCCCTGCTAGCATGATTTTAGTGGGGTTTTTTTATTTACTCAATCCACTCCATGTACTATATATAAACGCGGAGTGAGTGGATTTATTCCGTGTACTTTACGTTCTTATTAAGGAGTGCAATCGCGGGATAACAAACTCCCACCCACCT
>RFPJ01000097.1 GCA_009926145.1 Bacteroidota bacterium | reverse complement strand
ATTCGGGTAGGTAACAATTTAGTAATCCTTCAATAACACAAGCATAACTACTAGGTAACAGTTAGTACATGCTTGCTGCTTAGTTTAGTTGCATAAATAGCAATAAAACTATCAGCACACGTGAAACAATTAACATTCTCAATACTACTCGTTACTGCTTTACTGAGTAGTGTATTGATGGCACAAAATACCGGATCAATTTCCGGTATTGTTGTAGATTCTGAGACAGGTGAAACCCTAATTGGGGTAAATGTGGTCTTGGAAGGTACCATGAAAGGTACAGCAACCGATATCGATGGTAGATATACTATCAGAAATGTCGAAGCAGGTACCTATACTCTTATCATTAGCTATATCTCATTTACTACTCAGCGGATAACTGGTGTAGAGATCAAGGCAGGTGAACAGCTTCAACTTGATGTTATCCTAGCGCCTGAAACTGAATTTCTTGACGAAATAGTGGTGACTGCGGAAGTTGTACTCGACAATGAAGCAGGCTTACTAAAACAAAGACAGAAATCAATCTCTTTCAGTGATGCTATTTCTGCAGAGAGCATAGCAAGAACTGGGGCAGGTGATGCCGCTGGAGCAATGAAGAAAGTGGTAGGAGCATCGGTAGTTGGTGGAAAGTATGTATACGTTCGAGGCTTGGGTGATCGGTATTCATCTTCTCACCTTAATGGGGTTGAGTTACCTTCTGCGGATCCCGATAAAAAATCCTTTCAATTCGATATTTTCCCGTCAAGTTTACTAGAGAATATCATCACCATAAAAACCTTTACACCAGATAAACCTGGTAATTTTTCAGGTGGACTAGTTGATGTTTACACTAAAGATTTCCCAGAACAACGTACTTTTAGTGTCTCTTTTTCAGGTGGTTATAATACCTTAGCTAGTGGTAAAGACGGATATCTTTCTACCGCGGGAGGTACTGACTTTATTGCAAAAGATGACGGTACTCGTTCTGTACCTCAGCCTATCCTTGATTACCTATCAGACCCTGATTTCGAATTGCCATCTAGCAGTTCAGCACGGTTTATCACAGAAGATGCCTATTTACTGAATGATTTTTCGAGTCATTTCAATAACGAAATGGCTCCTAAAATAACTACTTTGCCTTACAACTTTGGCGGTAGTATAGCTTACGGTGATCAATTAGAATTGCTAGGAAATCCGCTAGGTTATACAATGAGTCTCACCTACAACCAGTCTACATCAAATTACAGTGATGGACAGTTAGGTAGATGGCAATTAATTGGTGAGCTAGATAAATCAGGTGGATTAACAAATCTTTTTGACCTCAAAGATCAAAAATCTACTATTTCTGTGGATATGGGTGTTTTAGCTGGTTTATCCTATAAAATAGGTGAAGGTCATAAAATTTCTACCAATCTTATTTCCACTCGTAGTGGCCAGCATGGCGCACGAAATATAAATGGTGTTTGGAACGAGGAAGCGCCAGACCGTGAATACCAGTCGTCTGTAATTCAGTACGTGGAACGATCCCTATCGGCTATTCAATTTTCAGGTAAACATTATTTCGAAGGGTTACTAAAGTCAACAATTGACTGGAAATATTCCATTGCTTCAAATACTCAATCAGAACCTGATTTACGTTTTCTCACCTACTTAATTGGTCAGGATGATGAAGGTCAACCGTTTCTCTCTTTATCTTCAGGTTTATTTCAGCGCCCAGCTAGATTTTTTAGAGACTTAGAAGAAGAAAGTGACAACTTAATACTTGATTATTCGATTCCATTTGAATTTTTAGGTAATTCTGGTGGGAAATTTAAGACTGGATTTTATACACAGACTATCAACCGAGATTTTGCTGAAAAGCGGTTTGAGTATGAAATTGGTTCTAGATCTTTTACCGACTTCGCTGATGATATCAATGGCTTCTTCTCTTATATGGGTATAGTTGATTCTTCTCAGATTGGGACTCGCACTAGGTATACATTTGGTAATTTAATTGATGATGATACCAACGATAAAAACCAATACACTGCCGAAAAAGAAGTAACTGCTTACTATGTAATGCTTGAACTTCCCATTAGTTCGCAACTAAAGCTAATAACTGGGTTTCGTCCAGAAATGACCAAGATGAATACAACCTCAGGTGACACATCTGCTACACCAGGTGTTCTTGATAATACAGATATCTTACCTGCTGTTAGTGCTGTCTACAATCTTACGGATAACATGAATATTCGTGGGTCTTACACCAACACTATAGCGAGACCTACCTTCCGTGAATTGGCACCGTATACAACTTTTGATTTCGTTGGTGACTTCATTTTTACTGGAAATGCTGAATTACAGAGAACACTCATCAAAAATATGGACCTACGTTGGGAGTGGTTTCCCCAAACAGGTGAAATAATTGCTATTTCCGCTTTCTTCAAAGACATAGAAAATCCAATTGAGCGTATTGTTCGTCTGGACGTGAACAGAGCCCAAAGCGTGCAGAATGTTGCTCAAGCTCAAGTGTATGGTATGGAATTTGAAATACGGAAAAATCTAAGTTTCATCAATGAGTCGCTTAGCAATTTCCAGTTTTCAAACAATTTTTCACTCGTTCAATCCGAGGTCTCCATACCCGATGCTGAACTCTTTAATATCCGTATAAATGATCCAGATGCACCGGATACACGAAGTTTAGCTGGGCAATCGCCTTTCCTTTTAAACTTCGATCTGGAATATTTCAATGAGGTGAACGGTTTTTCAGCAAATGCGTCATTTAACCGCTTTGGTGACCGATTGTATTCAGTAGCACTCGGAGCAATTCCTGATGTCTTCGAACGAGGCTATAGTACCTTAGATGTAATTGTTAATAAATCATTTACCAATGGTTTTAAGGCCAAGCTATCCGCTAAAAATTTACTTGACCCTGATGTGAAATTATCTCATGAGCTAGATGGGCAAGAATATGTCTATCAGTCTTATAAGACGGGTAGAAGTATTAGCCTTAGCCTGAGTTACTCTTTTTAATTTTATTAAATCCTAACAAAAATAACCTATCGTATGTATAAACGATCCTTACTATTAGTAATGTCTTTTTTCATTGCGGCTAGTGCTTGGGCACAAACCACAGTGAGAATAACCAATGCTGATCTTGTCGCAGGGCAAGATTATAACTGGACCAAAAATAACATCTATGTTTTAGATGATATGGTCTTTGTCAAGCCTGGCTCTAAATTATTCATCCAGGAGGGTACGGTGATTAAAGGTGCTCTAGGTGATGGTAATGATGCCACTGGATTAGTGGTTACTATGGGTGCTCAGATTTTTGCCGAAGGTACAGCTGAAGAGCCTATTATCTTTACTTCTGAAGCTGACGATCTTAACGGTTCTTTGACCGAGCTTGATCGTGGTCTTTGGGGTGGTCTTGTGGTATTGGGCGATGCGCCAACCAACAACGCTACCGAAGATGGCACGAAGCTTATTGAAGGGGTGAACGAAATGACGAAGGATTCCAAGGTTCACACCAGTTCTGGTTTGCTATCCAAAGCCCAGGTAATGCCAATGACGGTTATGGCCGTGCGGCTGAGCAGGATGGTGCAACAGGAGATGAGAATACGACTCCATTTGCTCGACCAGTAATAGCCAATGCTACTTACTTAGGTGCGGGTCAGGATGCTACGCCAAACGCAGGTGACGGTTCTCAGCTGTTGCTGTTCCGTGACAACACTGGTGGTGAGTACTACAACTCAATCTTCAGTGACCATGCTGGACTTGCGGTTACTATCGAAGCGTCTGGTAAGGTAGCTGGATTCGATGCGAAGACACGATTGGCTGAGGGAGACCTCATCCTACAGAACAACTTGTGGTACGGATTTGGTGCGGGTAATACCATTGCAGAATTTGCTGGTGGTGAAGACCAAGCACACACCCGTGACTATCTATCGGATGCGGCCAATGCCAACCGAGTGGCAGATCCAATGTTACGTGGCATTAGTCGAACAGCTGGTTCAAGAAGTGGAGAATCCATTTATCCGACGTACCTCGTATGCGGGCGCATTCAATGCTACCGAGAACTGGATTGCTGGATGGACTGCTTTAGAAGCACACGGATATGTGAATAATGAAGTAGTTCAAACAAGTACTAAATACATTACAAATGCTGATTTAGTACAAGGAGAAGATTTTTCTTGGACCAAGAACAATACTTATGTACTAGATGGAATGGTTTTTGTTAAGCCAGGATCAAGATTATTCATCCAGGAGGGTACGGTGATCAAAGGTGCTCTTGGTGACGGTGATAATGCCTCTGGATTAGTGGTTACTATGGGTGCTCAGATTTTTGCCGAAGGTAC
>RFPJ01000096.1 GCA_009926145.1 Bacteroidota bacterium | reverse complement strand
CCCTATTGGTACTTTTCCATACTCGCTGCGAACCAAAGTATAAGGTCTTATGGTCATGAGGACTTATCATTATAGGGGCATCCCAATTAAAACGTTCGGCAGGATCGCCAGGAGCAGGTTGAGGCTGAATATTCATGAGCTCTTCTGTTCTGCGGTCTAAGCGATTCAACACACCTTGTTGAATTTCCATATAGACGATATTCGGATCCATAGGATCAAATGCGGCGTCATATCCATCGGCGCCCAAAGGGACGTACCAATCTTGATTGCGAATTCCTTCCGTATTCAAAGTTCTTGAGGGACCGATTAGGGTACCCAAATCCTGTGCACCGGCTACCACATTATAAAAGGGCTCTGCATTATCTACCGCAATCTTGTAAAATTGAGCGATAGGTAGATTGGAGAAAAACTTCCATGTCTTCCCCTCGTCAAAAGATTCATACAAACCACCATCCGAACCAGCAAGCATATGCTCTGGGTTCGCAGGATCAATCCAAAGGGCATGATTATCGCTATGCTTAGATCGACCGGTTTCTAAGTAATTAAAACTTTCCCCTCCATCTCTGGTCACCTGATAAAACACATCCATTTGAATAACAACGTCAGGGTCGGTGGGTGAAGCCTCTATTTCCTGATAATAGTGTGGGCCTGTTCCACCCGAGGTATAGCTGTTCCTTTTTTCCCAACTTTCGGCTTTATCTGTGGACCGGTAAAACCCTTTATTTGCGGGGTCCGATTCAATCGTTGCATACACCAAATTTGGATCTGCGGGGGTAACCGCTAAGCCAATTTTACCCATATCACCCCGAGGTAATCCCATTGTAACCTCCTTCCACGTTCGACCATTATCGGTGGATTTATGTATTCCAGATCCTGGCCCTCCTGCCAAAAAAGCCCAAACTTTTCGTCTGCGTTCATAGGTAGCTGCATAAATTACGTCTGGGTTTGATGGATCAAACTCCAAATCCGTAGCTCCGGTTTTGTCGTCAACCGCTAAAACCTGCGTCCACCTTTCTCCCCCATCTTCTGTTCGATACACTCCTCTCTCACCTCCAGACGACCATAGCGGGCCCTCGGCAGCTACCAAAACCACATCACTATCACGAGGATCAATGAGTATACGCCCAATATGCTCACTCTTAGGTAGCCCCATTTGCTTCCAAGTCCTTCCACCATCCTCGCTTTTATACACTCCATCACCCCAAGCCACGTGGCGCCCACTCACATTTTCACCGGTTCCCACCCAAATCACATTCGAGTTATTTGGGTCTATTTCAATGGTCCCTATCGAATACGAAGCCTGTGCATCAAAAATAGGCATCCAGGTCGTACCACTGTTCGTGGTCTTCCAAACACCCCCCGAACCCACCGCCACATACCAGATTGAGGGATGGTTCGGATCTACTTTAATGTCGGATATTCTCCCTCCCATAGCCGACGGGCCAATAGCTCGTAAGGCCAGACTCTTCGGCGCTTCTTGGTACAGACTTTCTCGGGTTGAAAGGTCTTGTGCCTGCGCCATAGCAGAAAAAGGAGTCGTAAATAAAAGTATAGCACCTAAAATAAGGGCTGGTAGGCTATTCAATCTCATGACGGGAAAATTTGGGGTGAAATAATGTGATTTGTTATGTGATTAAATAATAATCACTTTAACAAAAGAACCAAAAATTCCTTTGGATGGTGTGTTTGTACCGTTGTTTCAACTAATGAATTGGACGTACCTTCAATCAAGTTTGTTCGTACCATTTTTCTAATGGACGGTTTGTCTCCTAAACCTAATATCCTAATACAGTCATCAACTGAATAATACAGTCTTGGTGAGGTTACACCCTCTGTGAGTTGTCGTTCTTGACCTAATTCAAGTCGTTTTCCACGTAGTGAGAATATCTTACGGTCTAACCCTATTGACCTTGAACTTTCACTACTGTTGTAGAGGGAGAGTTCATCCATCTCACTCAAAAATTCATACCCATTTATCATTTATATATACCTGATGTGTTTAGTTAGTGTGTATATATAAATAGTCTTTTACATCAATTTTTCTCTTTTTAATTCACTACTTCTTTTTGATTTTTAGTGGGTAGGATTAATTTTAACCAAAACTCAAATAATGGAGAGATTATGAAACATTTATGGGGTATGAAGTTCTTTGTAATTGGATGGATTGTAGTGTTTTTTGTGTTCCCTAATTTTGACCAAACGAAAGATTTATCATTAGTATATAAACTCATCATTTTTACCATCATTACTAGTTTTGATTGGTTAGAAAAGGTTTGGAAAGAAAAAAGAAATAAAGAAGGTGAGGAGTAAGGTTATGGGGAAATTAGAGGACTTAAAAAAACATTCAAGTGTGATTGGTATTGGTATTGGGTTTATGATAATTGTATTGGTAATGTATCTAAAAGGTGATGAAGACCTTTTGGGACAAGGTTTAACCTATTTAATCGGGTTTGGTATATTTCTAACCCTTTATTTTACTTTTGGAAAGTTAAACAAGAGGTATTTAGATAAACGATTAAAAGAAAAAGAGGGTGATGAGTAAGGTTATGATAAAACTGAAAGATATATTTACCAATCAAAAAGAATTACCACAATGGGTATTACCACTTGTTTTCCTTGTTTGGATATTTTTGGAAATAACTGAATACGGACACCGAACATTTGTAGAAGGATTTATTGAGGATTTTACAGACCCTGTCTTATATTATATTTTCATTGGGATAGGTGTTATCTCTTTTATAATAGTTTATTTCGTAAAACGAAATGAGAAAAATAAGGTTGGTGAAGAGGTAGATAAACCAAACGAAGAGGATAAATCCAAAAAGAATAGTAATGGTAGTATTATACTCATTACAATTGTTGTAATACTTGTAATCATATTGAGTTATTTCAACACTAAACATAGTAAAGAAACCGAGAGGAGAGTTGAAGAATTACTAAAACAGAAAAAGATGGAACAAATAGACCCTCAAACACAAAAGTAGTTCCTGTTTCTAAACTTTAAATAATGGTAATGATATGAAACATCTAAACTATGATGATTTAGGTTTTTTCATCTTCCTAATGAGTTTTACACTTAACCTTTATTATCCTCTTCCAAGTTTATATATGAATACTATGTATGTCATATGTATTCCATTGATGGGATATGGTATTGTTATGAGAATACTAAAATGGAAAAAGAGTAAAGAGATTGGTGGTGATTGAATAATAGAATTAGAAGTAAATGGTAATAGTGTATCAAGTGTATCTGGGGTAAATGGATTTGTTAGTCCTATTGTTTATGACACATTCTTTATTAAATGTAAGGTGATTGTATTAAAACAAGATTAGACTTCACTTTACCTTACTTTTCTTTAAGGACAAAAAACTGACCTCGTATCTTAAACGACCCCCCGTGACCTCTCCATCTTTACAATCCGTTGGGTTACAGGAAACCCCCTTTTAAAGGTCTTACTATTATAGGATATGTCTGTGTTAGTGTATGGGAATAGCACTTCTTATATCCAAAATATCACACACTAATGAACGAATAAGTTATACCTATTGGGATAAGAGTTGAGGTATTAGTTTTGTTCGGATAGTTCCTTCATTTTAACCCAATGACTTTTACCTGTGTGGGAAAAGGTAAGTCCACCGATGTAGTGGTTTTTATTGGTTCCCTCATTTAGGATGTATGTATCAACCCATCCCGAACCCATTTCTTTCTCAAGTTCAAGAAGTGTAACTGATGGATGGTTTTTGATTAGTCTTCGTTGTTCTCTTTTTCTCTTTTTTCTTGGTTCAGTTCTCATATAATTTCCCTCATTTAATTACTCAAATTATACGGAAATAGCATCTGTTTTGTTCCAAATTTTCACCCCAAATTAAAATCAAAAAGTTGAATAAGGTTGTCCCACGGTTGTCCCAATTTTCCACATTTTCAACCAACAAAAAACCCCGAACCAAATAATTGGCACGGGGCTTAATGGTGGGACCGGGCGGAATTGAACCGCCGACACACGGATTTTCAGTCCGTTGCTCTACCAACTGAGCTACAGTCCCAACCGAAAGGATGGCAAATATACACCCTTTAGCGAGGAGAAACAATACACAAGCCTAAGTTTCCTGAATATCTCGCAAATGAAGTTGAAGTGCGGTGTTCCCATTCCAGGTATTTTCTTCTAATTCATAAGCAATATTAAACAGCTTTCCATCTCGAACTTTGGGCATAAATTCATGCATATTGAAACCTATAGCATCAAAAACGGGCGAATCCTCTTGTCGAACTCTAAGCTTTAGGTGACCATTTCCAACAATACTAGGCACACCTACTACCT
>RFPJ01000095.1 GCA_009926145.1 Bacteroidota bacterium | reverse complement strand
CAATCCAGATATGTAATTGGATTTGAAATTGTTGATTGTACAGAGGGCCTTGTTCATTCAAGGCCCTTTTTTTATGCCATCAACTTTGTATATCGATGGAATGAGTCCTTTCTTATCCCTCCTATCTCATCCAGACGTCGTAAGTACCCTACATCACTTACAATGATTTCCCTACTTGAATCCTAATTGTTCTCAAGGGGTAATCAAGCGGTACTCAAGTTGTTCTAAAAAAAACGTGACAGGGAAATACCTGGATACAATCCGGGGGCATCTAATCGGTATGCAAGGTCTAGTCGAATTAGACTAAAAATGTTGCTTAAGGAAACGCCTATCTCAGTGTGTATTCCCTTCGTGCTGGTTAACATGCCACCTGGAAACTCCTGAATAAAAGTCAATTGCTCCGAGTTTTCCCACGTTTTACCTACTCCGCCGAATGCAATAATACTCAAGCCTTTTTTACCTGCCCCTTTCCAACCTAATGCTTCTAGTGGAATGGAACGAAAGTTGTGTTCCGCATATAAAGATGCATAACTCGCCCCCTCATAGGGTGTAAAAGCTTTCGTTTTGAACACCCCGAAAGGCCCAAAAATACCCAAGGCAGCATCTAAGGCCCCATTACGCTGAATAGGAATTCCCCCAACAAAACTACCGGCATTTATTTTCACATCCAATACATTCGGAATGAGCCTACGCTTATAAAAGGTTTTAAAACGCTGATACAATTCTAATTCAAATCTAGCAAAGTCCCAATCGCTACCAAGCACTTCATGCGACGTTTCTATACCGAGATATAAATTATTCGCTTCGACTACTCCTAGGGCCTCTTTTCCACTACCTCCCTCAATCTCGATGGTAATTGATGATAAACGTCCATCATTTATTGGTGGGTTTATCCGCGCATAATTATCACTAGCCCTAAGATCATAACTTGTTTTATAATCAATAGTAATATGATTTTCTAGAGAATAATATATACGTGCATCCGGACGCCGCCCAAGAATGGCACCTTTCATTCGATGTGTGAATCCAATTTTTGAGTACTCATTACGGTAGTAATCATTATAATCGTCAAAACCAAAAAGAACTGGAACAGCCTGTATTGTACTAGGATAGTAGGTATTGTTTAGACGCTGAGTGGTAATTTTACCGGATTGCGCCCAAATTCTATTTCTCCGATTTTCTGGATCTAACACCCATTCTCCCTCAATTCTTGGGCTCCATTCTTTGTAACCAAAACTATATCCTACTACCGCTTTTAGCTCTAATCTATCTTTTTCAAGAAAACGCCGTTCCAAACCTAGACCTGCATACAAGGCATCTACACGATTATATCGTGCTTCTACTACCACATTTTTAGTTACTCTAGACCAAGCCTGTCCAAAAAAACTAGAATCTTTGGTTGTCTCTTGACGTTCATCTTCCTCGTCCATCGTTACAAACTTGGCCAAAAAGCCTGTTGGTTGGAAAGATTTTTCAAGACTAGCCGTGCTATCTAAATTGGCATAAGCACTTTCTTCAACATTTGATAAAGGCACTACATCCAAACTGCGAACAAACAAAGAATCCGATGACTGAATCGATGTAGAATCTACAGTAAAGGTATTTTCTAACAAAAAGACTTGGGCTGGTACCCATTGATTAACCACATAATCACTCAACTTAGATATTTGTTTAAAACCAATAGGTGGAAATTGTAGGCCTGGTAAACCAATCTCAATTTCTCCATCTAATCGAAAATCTACCGGCAACCAAAATTCCCCTCCAAAATTTGAGTATTGTTGCTCGTAAAAAATATTGAACTCTTGAATAGGTGGCGGAAAAACCACTACTTCATTCGGTTTTAATCGAACACTTAATAATGCAAAGTCCTCATCTAACACTTGTATAGTCCCCGTAAAAAGTGGTTGAAGTTCACGCTTAGGACTTACTTCAATCTCATACACAATTGCATCATCTATGCTATTATAATCCAGCAAGGTAAAGTGGTAATAGTCCAATGCTTCAGGGTGAGTAATGCCCACCATATTGAAGCCTGTTATATCCAAATTATCGTCATAAAAATTAGGTGTATAACTTACACCTGCAAAGTTACTTGCCTCATCTATGTTGGCCGTCTGCCTCTTAGATTTTAATATTTCTCTAACTCCTTTCTCTCTATCCCAATAAAGCTCAGATAAGCTCTCATTAATTGATACAATGGCAGTATCTCTTTTGATTTGCTGCCGAGTATACGCGTCCGCTTTATATCTATTCAAATTTGAGCGCCACTGCTTTTTACTTTCTATTACCTTCTCCATTATATAAACAGCTGGATCTTCTTCAGTAATAATTACCGCATCCAAATTCACCACTGCTGGTTGCATCTGGATAATGAGTGTTTTTTGCTCACGTACGGTTACTTCCACGGATTCATACCCAATGAATCTTGCCACTAGTGTCACTGGCAATGTGGGTGCTGTTATCTCAAACGCTCCATCAGCATTGGTAATAGTCCCCGTATACGTGTCCTTGATAATTAGATGCGCCGCTGGTAACGCTTCACCCGTTTGGGCGTCTACAATAGTCCCTTCTAATTTGACCTTATCCAATCCTGTTGACGCAATAGCCCACTGGGTCGGGATTAGTAAGGCTATGAGTTGAGTTATAACGCCGATTAAAACAGCTTTTTTTACGTAAGAAAACATGTAAAGATAGGTTTAAAATCAAAAATAGATGTAGACTAATTATACCTATTTCAACACGAATAGTTTCACGTAAATATTCAACTCGACCCGGTTTAATTGGTCTAATGCAGACAACCGTTTAGTCAAATAGCCTATTTATTTAGCATCTGAAAGGCATGCAATACTAGCTTTTGAGAGGGATGATGCTACCCGCTCAGTAAACCAAGACGGATCATCCTGAACAGTAGCTACCCCTGTTTTCTCATTCTTTTGTACTCCTTCGTATTGTACTATACATCGCTGTACATCTGAGTCTAAACGTAGGATTTCAGTTTCATTTAAAGCGGTATGCTCCTGAATACGTGTATCAGCTTTTTCAAGTAAGTCCACACACTCGCAGTGAGTGGGAGAACAAGCTAGAGTTATCCAATACACCGACAAGAGCACTCCAGGGAGTCTCATTTTAGTGTTCATTTTGTTTATGTTAAATCCCGATTTATGTGTAATTGAGGAAGAAGAGGGGCTTATTTATTGATACCATACCCACTTTTTCCTTACACCTAAAATGATTGAAAAAGGCGAATCATTCAAATTAAGAATTAGCCCTTAATATTATGGTTCATTTACTATCTGTCTTAAACCCAAAAAAAATAGTGCTTTAAAAAAATTTGTTAACATTAGCTTTACTTTCTGTTAACAATTTGGTAACATTAGAAAAGCAACAATAAATCAGGAGCGATATGAAAAAAATAATCATTGGTTTTATAGCTCTATTCTTTACCAGCGCAATTAGCTTCGCTCAGACAGATGTAGAAACCTACCCAACCAACACCCAATTAACAAAGTTACCAGGTGATCTTTACTCAGTAACTATCACGGATTCTGAAGGTGATGTACTTCAAAAAGGAATGTACACCAAACAAAATGATAAGATGATTCGACATGGACTTTGGAAATTGTTTGACGCAAATACTCATGAATTGGTAACCAAAACCGAGTTCGTTCTTGGAGAACAAACTTGGGTAGAAACATACATTAATGGAACCTTATTTCACTACAGCAAAGAAGAGATAACCATTAATCGATTGCATCAGCGGCTAGCTAAGTTGGAGCAAAAAGTTAACTCTTAGTTAACCTTAGAAATACATATTAGGCTTATATTGGTTCATTTAGATGGTCAACATTTATATGAACCAATTTTATGTCCAACGCAGATCAGCCCGATAAGTCTTCACGTGAACAAAGCCTAGTTCAGCAACTTATCCCCTATAGCTTTTACTCATTCATCAAAGAAGAGCGTATATTTATTGGCCTTTTAGGCATCTTCTTCTTTGCAGCCGGTATCTCTTTCCCATATGCTCATATTGCTATGTGGGTCGGTTTCTTTTTCGCCGGGTATTCCGCCATAGCCAATGACAGTATTCAAACGATTGGTACTTTCTTGGCCTCCAATCAGGATAAACCTTGGTGGATGCTTTGGATATATATTGGTGGAATTTTTTTGGTCACAGTCACTGTAAGTTGGATTCTGTTTGATGGAGATGTTAGTTATCAGCGTCTCAGTTCGAAGGGGTTCAACGAAACCCCTACCCAGTTTACTTTTTTACAAGTAGCGGCTCCTCTTTTTCTTCTCATTCTAACCAGATTGAGAATGCCCGTC
>RFPJ01000094.1 GCA_009926145.1 Bacteroidota bacterium | reverse complement strand
GCACCGGCGGCTAAGTATTGTAGGTGTATATCTTTGATAATATCTGGCTGGGTGAGACTTAATAAATCGTTATTCCCTTTCACATCTACCGGATGATTAGCGAATCGAGGTCCTCTAAAATCATCTTCGGTTAGCTTGTGTTTTTGAATCATAGTGCCCATGGCACCGTCTAATACTAGTATTCGATTCTCTAAGTCTTTCTGTATCATAGGTATATTTTTAGGTCAGAAATATAAGGAAGAATCGCCTTAAATAACCCAGACTTTACCACCCGTTTAACAGGTGAACCTTTGCACCCTCATACTCTCCTCCAACCGGATTGGCAATGCTTAACTGAATAGTGCCCAATTCGGTTTCAAACCGATAACTCACACCCACGGATACAAGAGTAGATAATGATTGAGATGATTCCTTAGGGACAAACTGGTTATACAACCCGCCAGAAATAAAGACCTCCCAACGATTATTTGGATTCATCTGATGTCCAAAAGCTCCTTTTATTAAATAGACGGTACTCGCACTAAATTGTCGTTCATAAAATCCGGCCAGACTGTTCGCGCCTCCAAACACTGAAATATCAGACCACATAAGATCGGGGGCATGATTCCAATCTAAACTCTGTAATAGATAGGTATAACTTGGAGTGTTAAATCCATATAGCAGCCCCCAATGTATGCGAGCCTTAAAGACCCATTGCTCAGATAAATCACCATTCACGTGAGAAGCTTCCGTTGTTGAGGCTTTTGTTGATTGTTGTTTTTTCAATTGGATGGAGCTTCTAAAATAGGATTGTACGCCTGTAAACCCGGAGCTAAATGATAATGTCGGTAATTGAGTAAAGTTACTGTTGTCGGTTTGAGAGAATGCAGATTGAGACCATTCAAATCCGCCCTTCAGGCTAATGGATTGATTATTCGCTAGCGGATCTACTATGCTCCCCGTACTTTGTAGTTTCTCCAATGCAACGCCTAGATGTAATGAAAAATTAGAACGTATTTGAAACCTTTGTCCGAGTTGAAAATCAATTTTTTGATACAGTGAATCACGTTGTTCGAACAATATTCCAGCCTCTACGGACCATTTATTCGGCCGAATTGGATGATTGTACTGAAAATTAGCCGTGCTATAATTAAGATCGGTTCGTTGATAACTAAAGAATAAATCCTGTCCTTCTAAACTCAAATTTGGAATCCTTAAGTGGATATCACCAACCAAATATAGGGTACCTTTGTTATTGGGCACCAAACCAAGCACCCCATTAAATTGACTTTTTTTGGTTCGTATCGAATGGTCTTGACTCGTTGACCCTGGTTGAATACTCAAGTTCAGATCATATGATTCGCCTTGTTCGTTGAATATCACACTATCGATCTGAACCCATTGCTGGTTTGATAACCTATGCCCTGAATCTTTTAACGCCCGATCGATAATGGTAAGGAGTTCGGCTTCATTGTAGAGTCGACTAATTCGCTTATTGTAGATTAACAATTGATTATAGGATATACTGACGCGATTTATTAGATATGCATTATTGAGTGAATCATGTTCAAGTACGCGCAAGTCATCTTCCCATTTTAGACCTGCCGATTGAGCATATAGACTTAGGTTCCACACTAAAGAAATAACAAATGAAAAACACAAAGCATTGAATACCTTGACGTTAGGCAAGGTATTAAGCTTATCTGTCCATGTTAATTTTATGACGCTAATGGTTCTTTTTTGTTTAAAAAGTGCCTAATTTCTAAGATTGCATTTCACTTGACAAAGATGAATTAACTAGATGTCTCGAATACAATCCATCATTCCCTATTATTATATGATATATTAATGAAAAACAGCTACAAAGAATTAATTGAACAAACCTATTACTTTCCTCAGGAAGGCTTTCATTTAGAAGATGAGGCCTTACGATTCAACCAGGTTAACCTGATGGAACTAATTAATAAATATGGTACGCCATTTCGATTAACCTATTTGCCAAAGATTAGGGAACAAATAGTAAAAGCACGTTCACTTTTTCATTCAGCTATTAAAAAATATGAGTACAAAGGCAGCTATGAATTCTGTTACTGTACGAAATGCTGCCACTTTAGTCATGTGGTAAAAACTGCCCTTAAAGAGGATGTATCCCTAGAAACCTCATCTGCCTTCGATATTGACTTAGTGTTTAAGTTGTACGCCCAAGGTAAACTTCAGAAAGATATTACGATTGTTCATAACGGGATAAAAACCGACGAATACATTCAAAAAATTATACTACTCCAGAAAGAAGGCTTCGTAAACTCCATCACCATTTTAGATAGTGTACACGAATTAGATCGTATATTACAATGGCAAAAAGATACCACCTTGAAAATAGGTTTACGTGTATCCATAGAAGAAGAACCACAAGCTGCCTATTACACATCACGTCTAGGGATTAACAAACGAGAATTGCTTGAATTGGTCACTCAAAAAATTGTTCCCAATCCATTACTCGAACTTAAAATGGTGCATTTTTTCGTGGATTCTGGGATTAATGATAATCTATTGGGGAGAATTTAAAAAGGGATTGGACATCTATACTCAAATAAAAAAAGTAGCTCCTGCCCTACATGCCCTTAATATTGGAGGTGGATTTCCAATTCGTAATAGCCTAGGCTTCGAATACGACTACCAGTATATCGTCGATGAAATTGTACGAAACATTAAAGAAAGCTGTGAAATGTCGGGGATCGAGGAACCCGATTTGTATACCGAATTCGGTAAATATACCGTAGGCGAAAGTGGAGCCGTTATTTTCAAAGTGATTGAGCAAAAACAACAAAATGATACAGAACTTTGGTACATCATTGATAACTCACTCATGAATACCATACCAGACGCCTGGTCCATTAACGAAAAATTCATTTTACTTCCCATTAATAAATGGGATCACAGTTACAAGCGAATTAATATAGGTGGCATTAGTTGTGATCATTCCGACTACTATAATTCAGAACAACTTAATCAACAGATACTACTACCCAGCTATGAAGATCCTGAAGGAGCGCATCCTTTGTATATAGGATTTTTTCATACTGGAGCCTATCAGGATGCTATTTCAGGCTATGGAGGCATTAAACACTGTTTAATCCCCTCTCCCAAACAAGTGGTAGTTGATATAGATGAAAATGGAAATCACTATGACTATTTATACCGAGATGAACAATCGGTTAGCAATATGTTATCCATTTTAGGATATGACGAATGATGATTAGCAAGAATGTAGTAAAGAGATTATCAATCTTCTAACTTCGATAATAACATTAATACACCTCCTAATACCAGGAATATTCCAACGACGATTAATATGTTTTGTATAATCGACATAACCCTCTCGAATAATTAGATTCATAACTACCTAAGCAATTTAACTTTATAAATAGTAAAAGCAATGTCTAAAGGTCCTATTTCAACTTTTTTACAAAAAAATTTTAAACATTTTAATGCGGCTGCTCTGGTTGAAGCTGCTCAGGCCTATGAAACAAAACTACAAGAAGGCCATAAGATGATGATTACTCTTGCTGGTGCGATGAGTACGGCTGAATTAGGTATCTCTCTAGCAGAAATGATCCGTCAAGATAAAGTGCATATCATTTCCTGCACCGGAGCTAATTTAGAAGAGGATGTTTTTAATTTAGTTGCCCACAATCACTATCGTCGTATTCCTAACTATCGTGATTTAAGTCCTTCCGATGAACAGAAACTTTTAGAACAGCACTATAATCGTGTCACGGACACTTGTATACCAGAAATGGAAGCTATGCGTGCCATAGAGGAACATTTAGTTCAACGGTGGGTAACAGCAACGGAATCTAGTGAGCGACATTTTCCTCATGAATATTTTTATGATCTACTCTTGAGCGATGAACTAAAAGACAAGTACCAAATCGACCCTAAAAACTCATGGCTCCTAGCAGCCGCTGAAAAGAACTTACCTATAGTCGTACCTGGATGGGAAGATTCAACCTGTGGAAATTTCTTTGCTTCTCATTGCATGGAAGGAAGAACATCGGTACATGCTATGCGATCGGGAATTGAATATATGATAGAATTGGCCAATTGGTATCAAGAAGAGTCTAATCCAGGGGTGGGATTCTTTCAAATTGGTGGCGGTATCGCAGGCGATTTCCCTATTTGTGTAGTGCCTATGATTGAACAGGATCTTGAGCGTGAAGTTCCACTTTGGTCCTATTTTTGTCAAATAAGTGACTCAACCACAAGTTTTGGTTCCTATTCAGGTGCGGTCCCCAATGAAAAGATTACCTGGGGTAAACTTGGAATTGATACACCCAAATTTATAATTGAATCAGATGCCACCATTGTTGCTCCGTTATTTTTTGCGTATCTACTAGGTAATTAATTTGTAGCATTGATTACTTACTAGCGA
>RFPJ01000093.1 GCA_009926145.1 Bacteroidota bacterium | reverse complement strand
ATTATTGATTGAAAATTAGAGCCTGATCCAGACGCAAATATCACCAAGTGATTCAAATTGCCATGAGTAAATTAGAGGTTGTGCTAATATACTTAATTTTGACTCGATTGGTCTAATCGAAATACCTGATAGTTATTAAAACTCCAAATTATTTGGTTTATGGTAATCCGGATGGTTGTTGCTAATGGAATAGCGATTAGCATGCCAAGGATACCGGCCGTCTCAGCGCCAATAAGAATAATGAATAGTATGGCTACAGGGTGCATGTCAGCCGATCGTGAGAACAGGTATGGTTGAAATATCAGGTTATCAATCATTTGCACAACAAATATTGCAATAACACAGTATAGAACTAAACTAAAGTCACCAGTTTCTACTATGGATATGATAATAGACAACACATAACCAATGATAGGGCCAAAGTAGGGGATAGTATTAGCTATTCCTACCGAAATACCCACAGATAGTGAATTTTCAAGTCCTGCAATACTTAGTGTAGTCCAAGATACTAGAGCTACTAAGGTACTCTGGACTAAAACACTTCTAAAATATAATCCCAATCTTTTCTCAACGAGATCTAGAATGGTTAGAGTAGTTTCAAAGTATTTGTTAGGGATAAGCTGCAAAACGTCTCTGCGTATTTTACTCCCATCTTTCAAAAAGAAAAATGCTGCGAAAGGAACCACCAATACTGCTGAAAAAATATTGGTAAAGATACCTACCGCATCACTCAGGACTGTTGACAATTTACCTAAGTCAAAAAGTTCTTCACTAATTTTTGTGATATTGTCACGGAGAAAGCCATCAGGTATAAAGGTATATTCTTGTACTAATCGAGTTTCAATTCTTGCAGCTATCAACTCTATGGTTTCGATATTCAAGTTGTTGGT
Organism: Bacteroidota bacterium; assembly: GCA_009926145.1. Taxonomy (GTDB): domain Bacteria; phylum Bacteroidota; class Rhodothermia; order Balneolales; family Balneolaceae; genus UBA1275. Next base: position 3,560 of record RFPJ01000093.1, on the reverse strand, counting down.
TAATTCCAACATTTCTTCAACAAAAATAGGGACTACATTTGTTGAAATAAACACAATCGATATGATGATTAACGATAGAGTTACAGTTATCCCAAGGGTTCGGTTTACACCCATACGCTGTAATCTATTCACAGTAGGATCTAACACATAACTCAGAATCATAGCTAAGGCTAAAAAGGCCACAAGTGTAATGTAATTGTACATTATCACTATGATTACAGCTACAGCTAGAATAACCAATAGTGTGCGTATAATTCGTTCTAGAGTGATGTTTCTCATGTAGATGATAGGTGAATGCTAATGAGTTTCTTCAATCAACAATAATAGTTTATTCATATGACTCCAAATTAAAGTTGGAGAATAACCTTTTCTCACCAAGAAATCATATAGTTTCTTTTTTCTTTTTATTTCTTCTACGCGTCTAAATTTTTTGTGGTTCTTTTTTACCAAATCTTGCATTTGCTGTTCCCACAAATTAGCTGAATATCCATCAATAATCGGTGCATAAATAATTCGAGTAACTCCTTTTTTTTGGAGTTCAGACGTAATCCGCATCAAGCTCCATTTCTTAAGAAAAATGGCATCGTGTACAAAGCGTTCAGCAAAACGAGCGTCATTTAAATAATTTAGCTCATGTAATGATTTTATAACATTATCCAGTACATCTGAAGAATATCCTTTCTTGAGGCCTTTGGTTTTGAGTTCTAATATGGAGTGATCTCTTCGTGCGAGTAAGGTTAATAGATAATCTTTGCATACGGAATGCTCTTCTTCTTTTTGAACTTCAAAAAGTAAACCCTCATCTAATACCGTACCTTTTTTCAGGTGATATTTGATAAGGGTTTGAGTGGATACTCCAAATAGAAACTGATCATCATGGTACAGTGAAAAGCGTTCTTTGTTTTTCTTTTGTACCAGTATTTGGGTTACTTCTATCGGTAGTAAGGGTAAAAGATCTTCTAACAATGAGTTGGTTTTAGCCATATCTGTTAGAATAACTTCTTTATTCTAAATCATCAGAGGTTGATTCATCTGCGTCGGCAGAGCTCGCTACTCCTTCAACTTCGATATTTAAACCATTCAACTGAGCACGTACAAGAGCCTCGATTTTATCTAAAAGTTCGGGATCTTCCTCTAAAAATTGCATTGCAGAATCGGCACCTTGACCAATAGGTTCACCATCGTATCGGAACCAGCTACCACGTTTTTGTATGATATCATACTCTACTGCCAAGTCTAGAATTTCTGCGATACGAGAAACGCCTTTACCGTACATGATATTAAACTCAACTACCTTGAAGGGGGGAGCTACTTTATTTTTGGCTACTTTTACTTTAGTTCGGTTCCCAATGACTTCATCGGCCTTTTTGATGCTTCCTATCCTACGGATATCTAGTCGTACTGAAGAATAAAATTTCAGCGCCCGTCCACCGGTGGTGGTTTCTGGATTACCAAACATCACCCCAATCTTTTCACGAACTTGATTAATAAATATGCAAGAGGTCTGTGTCTTATTCACAATACCAGTGATTTTTCGTAGAGCTTGAGACATGAGTCGAGCTTGAAGTCCCATATGCGAATCCCCCATTTCACCTTCAAGCTCGGCTCTGGGTACTAATGCTGCAACGGAGTCGACTACAATTACATCTAAGGCACCTGAGCGAATAAGTGTTTCGGTTATTTCTAAGGCTTGTTCACCACTATCTGGTTGTGAAACCAATAGTTCTTCTGTGTTGATCCCAAGTGCACGCGCGTATCGTGGATCGAAAGCATGTTCGGCATCGATAAATGCGGCATATCCACCTTTTTTTTGCGCTTGTGCAATCACCTGTAGAGCCAAAGTGGTTTTACCACTGGCCTCTGGTCCATATATTTCTGTAATTCTTCCCCTCGGTACTCCTTGTACTCCTAAGGCATAATCCACGAGTATAGACCCTGTTGATATCACTTCAACATCCTGAGTGGCACTATCGCCTAATTTCATGATGGTACCTTTACCATGCTGTTTTTCAATTTGTCCAACGGCTATGTCGAGTGCTTTAAGTTTTTGATTGTCTGCCATGATAGTATGTGTGGTTAAAATGTTGGAATAAAGCTAAGGGTCATGGGTGACAGGTGATGTCACTGTTTAATCGAATATAATATATGTTCAATATATGTAAAAGAAAAGATTTATTTATGATATCTCGATCGAAAATCTTTGATCTTTATCTAGGCTATCGCCTTATATAGAGTATCTTATTGTTAGAAACTTACACGCGTTGATTATTAATTCATCTCACGAATAGTTTCAACCAGTGCCAAAATGACCTCATTGATTTGCTGCTCTGTGGTATATGGAGCGGGACCAAGCCGTAAAATGGTGTCCCGAGCATCCGTAAAAATATTTTTTTCCAACAATTTTGCACGTATAGCCACGGCCTGCGGTGAAGTTAGTGAAAGGAAACCCGCATTATGTTGTATGTCTTTTTCATGCGTACAACGGATTATTTCAGGATTTAAATCCGATGCTTTAAATAGCTTTTGAAGTAAGGCTACTTGCTGTTGATAGCCTTTGTGAAGAGCCTTTGGATTTAGAAGATGTTCATGAAAAAAATCTACTACTTTGGCAGCACGAAACTGCGAGCTTGGATCATAGGTGCCGCTGGCAAACCGTTGGTTTCCAGAGTCGAAGACCACAGGCTTTGTGAAATCTTGTTTTTTTTGAAGTGAACTAAAAGCGGCGAACCACCCAGTGATTACTGGGCGTAATGAGCAGTCTTTTGGAAAACGTAAAAAGCAGTTGGCTTCTCCCCATTGTAGGTATTTATAACCCCCTATAAGTATGAATACATCATCTAAGCCTTCATCTTTTATAGATAGGGGAACTACGTTGGTTCCATGATAATCATCTATTACGAGAGGCACACCATGGAATCGGCAAAACTCTGCAATTTCACTAATCATGGGGTTAATGAGGCTGTTTTGAAAGTAAACTCTGGATATCATCACTGCTGAACAGCTGGAATCGAGATGTTTCTTCAGATTATCTAAGAATGCATCTTCAGGTAAGGCGGGAATACGTATGATTTCTAGACCTTCTTCCGATAGCCTAGCCAACTGTCGAGCCAAAGAATAAAATTCACCATCGGTCGTGATTATTTTGGGTTTCTTCTTCAAATCCCATGAACTCATTAAACTGGTAAATAAAAAGTGTGTACTCTCTTCTCGGCAGTACCATCCATCTGGGTCGTCATAAAAATTGCGTAGGTAGGCTCGCAATTTCTCTGTTTTTTGAAAGGCTAAATCCCATTTTTTATCCACCAATTCCGCACTGGCGTGAAAGTATTCGGTTTGCCCTTCTAATGCGACATCTGGCCATGCTTGATGAGAATGCCCCGTAAAAAGCAGTCTCTGATCCACTTTAAAGAGTTGGTAATGAGGAATTAATTCCTTTGCTTTTTCATCGAATGAATAGGACATAAGCCGCAGATAGTGATTTTTATTTGGGTAAGTATAAAAAGCTTCAAATTGAAAGGTAAGTCATTTCTGACATTAGTAAATTCAACTAACTAGTTAAT
>RFPJ01000092.1 GCA_009926145.1 Bacteroidota bacterium | reverse complement strand
ATCTTAGTATAAGTGAACTTCAGAATGATTGATGATATCGTAAAAGAAAGATACCACAAAAAATATTCTTCCTAAAATACAGCTGAAGCTACCTTGTAAACCGATTCACTTTTACCCATGGAATAGTAATGCAGGGTGGGTACGCCAAAGTCTATGAGTTCTTTCGATTGATGAATCGCCCACTCGATACCAATTTCTTTAGCAGCTTCATTAGTAGTGGCTTTTTCTAGACTTTTAGTTAAATCGTTCGGCAGATCGATATGGAAAATTTGAGGGAGTATAGTTAGCTGTCGAAGCGATGTGAGTGGTTTCAAGCCTGGAACAATGGGGATATTAATACCCATATCACGGCATTTTCGCACAAAATCAAAGTACTTCTGATTATCGAAAAACATTTGTGTAACGATATAATCCGCGCCCTTATCCACCTTTTGCTTTAAATAATTCATATCGGTATCCAGATTGGGTGCCGCCATATGCTTTTCAGGATAGCCAGAAACCCCAATACAAAAATTAGTGGCGTCGGCCTGTTCCAGATCCTCATCTAAAAAACTACCCTTATTTAACTTAACCACTTGTTCAAGTAGCTCAGAAGCATAGGTATGCCCTCCTTCTTCAGGGATAAAATCACGGTCCGGCTTTCGCACGTCCCCTTGTAAAACCATAATATTTTCGATACCTAAGAAATGCAGATCTATGAGTGCATTTTCAGTTTCATCTTTGGTGAATCCACCACAAATAATGTGAGGTACAGCATCCACTTTATACTTATTCTGAAGAGCCGCACAAATACCCACTGTTCCAGGGCGCTTACGCACGGTCTTACGCTCCATTAGCCCATTGGGTAACTTTTTGAACTCATATTCCTCACGATGATAGGTTACATCAATAAAAGGAGGATTAAACTCCATCAAAGGGTCTATATGATCAAATAGGGTTTGTATGTTCTGCCCTTTCAATGGAGGTAAAACCTCAAAACTAAATAAGGTTTTATCCTGGGCGGCTTTAAAATACTCAGTAACTTTCATGTCGTGTACTTCTTAAGATTCAGGTTCATAGGCTAAGTTAGGCCGCAACCATTGTTCCATTTCATTTAAGGAACGTTTTTTTCGGGTTGAATACGCTTGCATCTGATCTTGACCAACCTTACCAACCGCGAAATATCGCGCATCAGGATGAGCAAAATAAAATCCACTCACAGAACTGGCCGGTAACATAGCCAGTGATTCTGTTAAACTAACACCTATTTTTTCAGGAACGCCTAATAGAGAAAACAAGGTCCATTTCTCGGTGTGATCAGGACATGCCGGATACCCTGGGGCCGGTCTAATGCCCACATAATCCTCTCGTATGAACCGTTCATTATCAAAGGATTCATCCGAATATCCCCAATATTCCGTTCTCACTTTATAGTGAAGATATTCGGCAAAAGCCTCCGCCAAACGATCGGCCAGTGCTTTAAGCAGTATACTGGAATAGTCGTCATGGCTTTGTTCAAATTCGTCTAATAATCCAGAGATATTCAATCCAGCAGTAACCGCAAAAGCACCCATATAATCCGTCTTTTGATAGCTAACAGGGCAGATAAAATCAGCCAAGCTTATATTCGGCTGTCCTTGTCTCTTTTCAGCTTGTTGACGTAGGAAATGAAATTCGGCAAGCGCTTCACTGCTCGAAAATTCACTTACCTGTGTTCCCGCCGGATAAATGAGTACTTGTTCTTGGAGACGTGAGACTGGGAAAATACCCAAGATTCCCTTTGCGGTACCTTTACATTCATTCTTCATACGCTCGAGCATAAGTTGTGCGTCATTGAACAACTCTGTGGCCTGTGCTCCCACGGTCGCATCCTCTAAGATCTGTGGATATTTACCCGTGAGCATCCACGTTTTAAAAAAGGGTGACCAATCAATAAATGGTATCAATTCATCTAAATCGTCAATCTCAACTTCTTTAACCCCTTCAAAATTGGGTTTTTTCGGGTTGAAACTATCCCAATCGGTAGTCCACGAGTTTTCACAAGCCAAAGGATAATCCAATAATTTCTTTTGCTGAGATCTTCCGGCGTACTGTTCTCTCATCTGCTCATATTCATCCGAGATACCCTTTAGATAGCTTGGTCCATGTTCAGGATTAAGAATGTCGTTACTTACTGTAACTGCCCTAGAAGCATCCAAAACATGAATAACTCCATGTTCATATTCAGGCTCTATTTTAACCGCGGTATGTAATTTGGATGTGGTTGCTCCGCCAATCAGTAAGGGGATCGTAAGTCCCGCTTTTTTCATTTCCCTTGCAACATCCACCATTTCATCCAATGAAGGGGTAATTAAGCCACTTAAGCCAATCATGGATACTTGATGCTCAATCGCAGCTTCAATGATTTTATGCGTAGGAACCATAACACCTAAATCAACCACATCGTAGCTATTACAAGCCAAGACCACTCCTACGATATTCTTGCCGATATCATGTACGTCACCTTTGACGGTAGCCAGTAATATTTTTGGACGGCTCATCACCTGATTCATTTCCGCCTTTTCAGCTTCTAAGAATGGAGTTAAATAAGCGACCGCTTGCTTCATTACTCGAGCACTTTTCACTACCTGAGGTAAAAACATTTTTCCTTCCCCAAAAAGATCTCCAACTCGATTCATTCCGTCCATCAATGGCCCCTCAATCACCTCTAAAGGTGAAGATAAGTGGGTTCTTGCTTCTTCTACATCGGCATCAATGAATTCTGTAATACCTTTGATTAAGGCATATTCTAAACGTTCATGTATCGGTGTTGATCTCCATTCAAGGACGGCTTTTTCCTTTACTTCGCCTCGATCTTTGTAGCTCTCGGCCAAATCTAAAAGTCGTTCAGTAGCATCGGAGCGGCGATTAAACAACACGTCCTCTACCCCCTCCAATAATTCTGGTGGGATTTCATCATATACTTCCAGCTGACTAGGATTCACAATACCCATGTCCATTCCATGCTGTATAGCATGATATAAAAAAGCCGCATGTATAGCTTCGCGTACGGTATCATTCCCTCGGAATGAAAAAGAAACATTACTAACCCCACCAATAATATGAGCGCCCGCTAAATGTTCTCGGATCCATTTAGCGGTAAGAAAAAAGTCAAGTGCGTTGGTGGCATGCTCCTCCATTCCTGTAGCAACGGGAAAGATATTGGGATCCAAAATCACATCCGAGGGATCGAAACCTATCTCATTCACTAATATGTTGTAGGAGCGCTCACATATTTCAATTCTACGTTCTAATGAATCGGCTTGCCCCTGCTCATCAAAAGCCATCGCAATCACGGCTGCACCAAATCGCTGAATGATTTTGGCCCGTTGCTTAAAGGTTTCTTCTCCATCTTTAAGAGATATGGAATTTACAACCCCTTTGCCTTGTAGTGTTTTCAACCCGGCTAAAATGACTTCCCATTTCGATGAATCCACCATGATTGGAATTCGTGCAATGTCTGGCTCAGAAGCGATTAGATTGAGGAAATGCGCCATTTCCTCGGCACTATCGAGTAAGCCCTCATCCATATTAACATCGAGAATTTGTGCCCCCCCTTCTACTTGTTCACGGGCAATATCTAAGGCTTCTTCATAATTTTTTTCTTTAATAAGCCTTAAAAACCTTCTTGAACCGGTTACATTGGTCCGTTCACCTACGTTAATGAAATTGGTAGTTGGTCCAACATAGAAGGGTTCGAGACCACTTAATTGTAATGGCGAAGGCTTCACTGTACCCCCTCCTGGACTGCGATTACTCTTGGAGTATAGGTATGAGCTAGGTCGGCTATTTTTTTAATATGATCCGGAGTCGTGCCGCAACATCCCCCAATGATATTGACCAAGCCATCGGCTAAATACGAATTGAGCTGGGCCGCCATATCTTCTGGACTTTGATCGTATTCACCAAACTCATTAGGGAGACCAGCATTGGGATAAGCGCTAATAAAATGTGGAGCTTTTTGGGCCAATACCCGTATGTACTCTTTAAGTTGCTCGGCTCCAAGCGCACAATTCAATCCAATACTTAAGATGGGGGCATGAGATAGTGAAATTAAGAAAGCTTCCACCGTTTGTCCCGACAAGGTACGACCGCTGGCATCGGTAATGGTTCCCGATATCATAATGGGTAACTCACGCCCTTTTTCCTCAAACAATTCCATGATTCCATAGATAGCTGCTTTGGCATTCAAGGTATCAAAAATGGTCTCTATGAGTAATAGATCGGCACCTCCATCTATAAGCCCACTCGCTTGTTCTTTGTAGGCCAATGCTAATTCATCGAAATGTACCGCACGATATCCGGGTCTTGTTACATCGGGTGAAATGGAAGCCGTGCGATTGGTTGGTCCCAATGCACCCGCCACGTATTTAGGCTGGTCACTGTTAAATTCTTCAATGGCTTTTTTCGCTAGTTCAGCGGATGCTTTATTTAGCTCATAAGCCAAATGTCCCATCTCATAATCGGCTTGAGC
>RFPJ01000091.1 GCA_009926145.1 Bacteroidota bacterium | reverse complement strand
TGGAACTAAAACTGAATCAGGATATCCCATCTTAGCAGGTGATCCACACTTAGGCTTAGATATGCCTGGCAAATGGTATGAGGTGCATCTCAATTACAATGGGGAAAATGCATCAGGAGCTTCCTTACCCGGCTTACCTGGTATCGTGCTAGGACAAAATGATTATTTGGCCTGGAGTTTTACCAATATTATGGCTGATGACACTGATTTTTATGTAGAAATCATAAATGAAAATGATCGTGGGCAATATAGAAGAGATCGCAATGGAAAGATTGCATATGAAGATCTAACCATTGAGAGAGAAATTATTAAAGTTAAAAATGACCCCGATGTCATTTTTGATAGACGATTAACCACTCATGGCCCCATTATAAGCGATATCTATCCATCCGCCTCAATCATAGACTCGCAAGTCATAAGTATGCAATGGACTGGGCACGAAATCTCACATGAAATCTCCAGTATGCTGGGGATTAATTGGGCGGATGATATAGGTTCATTTCAAGAAGCTCTTAAATCTTATGGAGTTCCCGGACAAAATATTATGTATGCCGATAAGGTTGGCAATATCGGCATGTTTTCAACTGCTAAGCTCCCCATTCGTAATGAAAACCCAGTGGCGCTAAGGCCAGGCTGGAATCCGGATTATGATTGGAAATCTTGGATACCATTTGAATCAATGCCCAAAGTTATCAATCCAAGAAAATCTTGGATAGCTAATGCCAACAATAAAATAACTCCTAATAATTACCCCTATTATATTGCCTCATTTTGGGAACCTGCTTCCAGAATTCAGCGAATTGAAGAAATTCTGAACAGCTCCAATACTATTGCTTTAAATGATGTTGAAAAGCTACAAACAGATGTACATTCAAAATTCGCAGAACAACTAACCCCTATCATTCTAGAATATATTAATAGTCAAAATGAATATGATTTTTCCATTGCCCTTAGCTATCTAGAAAATTGGGATTACAAGTATACCGCAAGCTCTACAGCGGCTTCAATTTTTGACGTTTTCTTTTTACGATTTACAGAAAATACTTTAAAAGATGAGTTCGGAGAAGATCTTTATAAGCATTTTATTCGCCATGAGTTAATCCCTGTACGTGTGATTCCACATCTCATTTCCTCCAACAGCACTCTATTTGATGATCTCAGTACCCAGAGCATTGAAAATGTACAGGATATCGTTCTCAAAAGTATGCAAGAAACCATCTTATATCTTAGTGATACCTTTGGTTCTGAACCTTATGAATGGAGATGGGGACAACTTCACACCCTCACTTTCTCACCACCATTATTTAAGGAGGCTGCCGAAGACTCTTCGGCTCCTACAGCTTTAAAACTCATTGTAAACAACCTGCTAAGTCATGGACCTTTTACTGCTGAGGGGCATGGCATGAGTGTAAATAATGGACAGTATAACTGGGAACATCCTTTTGAAATGGTCTTGGGAGCTTCTATCAGAAGAATTGTAGATTTTAGCAATCTTAGTTCCACAAAAAGTGTTCTGCCTACTGGGCAATCGGGAAACCCATTCTCTCAGCATTTTGGGGATCAAACCAACTTATGGCTGAAGGGCCAATACAAAACATTCGTTCAGGATAGTTCAATCGTTAAACTTAGTAATTGGCGTCACATGCAATTGACTCCTGCTCCTTAATTATTTACTCTTTAAGTGTTTATTTTACTGGATACCATAAAGTTACCAATCACTATATCATAATGAAGCAAGGTATTTACTCATTTTTGATTATTCTATTCATATTCATTGTTGTTGCGAGTTTTCAGACGGTTCAACCCGAAAATAATGCCAACAATATGCAGGAGAATTCTTATGGGGCAACCTATAATGAAACTTCCATTTCTGCCTCTACCGTTGATCTGTTATTGGAATCAATGAGTCCAAGAGAGCGTATCGCTCAGTTATTTTTTGCTCCTGTATACGGTCGGTATATGGCACAAGGAAGCCAAGAACGTTTAGAAATCGAACGGTTAGTGGCAGGCGAGCATATAGGAGGGTTAATTATGATGAGTGGGGATATATATGGTCAAGCCAGTCTTATCAATGACCTTCAGAGCATGAGCAAGATACCACTTTGGATTACCCAAGATATGGAGTTTGGTGCGGCCATGAGGATTCAAGGTTCTACTCGAATTACTCCGGCAATGGGTATAGCTGCTTCAGGGGATAAAAGAAATGCATTTATTAAGGGCAAAATTACCGCTAGTGAAGCCAAAGCATTGGGAGTTCATCAGATTTTTGCACCGGTTTTAGACGTGAATAATAACCCGAATAATCCGGCAATCAACATACGTTCATTTTCTTCAGATCCTAAGACTGTGGCAGACTTTGGCTTGGCTTTTATACAAGGTATTCAAAGCGTAGGTTTGGTAGCAACTGCCAAACATTTTCCAGGTCATGGCGATACAGAAACGGATTCTCATTTGGATTTACCGGTGGTACAACACTCCTATGATCGGCTAGATTCGGTGGAATTGGTGCCCTTTATATCGGCTGTAAACGGTGGGGTTAGAAGCATCATGAGTGCTCACATTTCATTTCCAAATGTATCAAACATCGATGGGATTCCAGGAACTCTAGATAAAAATATACTTACGGATATTTTGCGCGATAGCTTAGGTTTTAAAGACATGATTGTGACTGATGGGCTAGGAATGAAAGGCATCACCAATCATTATTCGCCCGGTAAAGCCGTTATTGAGGCCTTACGAGCAGGCGCCGACTTAATGCTCATGAGCCCAGATGTTACCACAGCTATTAATGAAGTAGAGCAAGCCTTGGCAGAAGGAACCATCGAAATAGATAGAATCAACGAGTCGGTTCGTAAATTACTGCAATGGAAAAAAGATCATGGGTTATTGGATACCAAGCAGCAGATCGACATAGCCGAATTATCTGAAAAAATTGGTCTACCCGAATATACATCGGAAGCCAAACGTATTGCTCAAGAAAGTATCACATTGCTGAAAAACGAAGAGGGTATTCTACCCATTAACGCAGCACGATATCCCAATTTATTAGTCGTAAACGTAAGTGATTCTGAAATTGGAAGCCCTGAGCAGTCTTTTATTCGAGAAATTCGGAAGTATCATCCAGATGTTGATTACTCAGAGTACGATCTTCGCACAACATCAAATGAAGAGCTTAGGATATTACGTCAGGCTAGGCGTTCCGACCTTATCGTCTTAGGAGCATTTACCCGTTTTAGAGTGGGTCAAAATCTTCAGCTCAATCCAACTCAAACCAATTTTGTTCGAAAACTGTTAGCAACGCGCACTCCAGTTGTTACCATAATTTTTGGTAATCCCTATTTGATTCGTGCGATTTCTAGTTCCGAGGTTCAACTTGTCGCTTGGGCAAATACATCTGTTCAAAGTGAGGCTGCCGCATCTGCATTGTTCGGAGCTAGAGATATAAACGGGCGCCTATCTATTGATATTCCTGGTAAATATTCATTTGGTGATGGGATTCAACAACCCAAAAGCACCCTTTATTTTGGGGATCCAGAAGATGTCAGTAGCTCATTAGCTAAACTTCAACCCATTGATAAAATTATAAGAGAAGCCATTCGTGATTCTGTATTTCCAGGTGCTGTAGTGGGGATTGTAAAAGATGGAAATCTAATCTACAATAAAGCTTTTGGTTACTTCGACTATGATAAACTACAAGAAGTTAGGTCGAATACACCGTATGACTTAGCCAGTATTACTAAAATTATGGCAACCACCACAGCTATCATGCACTTGGTTGATCGGGGGCTTTTATCTTTGGATGATCGAGTTGGGACCTACATAGAGAGTTTTAATTCTTCAGAGAAAAACATGCTCACCGTAAGAGACCTGTTAAATCATGAGTCTGGCTTACCCGCATTCAAAGTATATGTTGATACTATTCAAGACCGTGCCTCCATTATTGAAGCTGTAAAAAATGAGGGTCTACAATTTAAACCCCATGAAAAGTATGTCTATAGTGATTTAGGACTAATTATATTAGCTGAAATTATCGAAAAGATTAGTGGGGAACGTATCGACGATTATACCAGAAAGCATATCTTCTATCCACTAGGAATGTCTTCCACCACTTTTAATCCCAAAGATATGGGGAGTTCGTATGCACGATCAATTCCTCCTACAGAAGTAGATACCATTTTTAGAAAAGAACTTGTTCAAGCCGATGTACACGATGAACGAGCGTATTACATGGATGGGGTGGCTGGTCATGCTGGATTATTCTCTAACACCATTGATATTGCAAAGTACATTAGCTTCTTAATGAATGGGGGTTTTTATGGAGGACAGAGATACCTATCCGAGGATTTAATTGAGGAGTTTGTAAGCGCTCAGAATTCTTTAAGTGGAAGAGGATTGGGTTTTGATTTGAAATCCAGATCTGGATTTAGCTCTGCTGGCACCCTTATGAGTGATAAAAGCTTTGGGCATACAGGCTTCACCGGAACAAGTTTTTGGGTAGATCCTGAGGAGAATTTAGGAGTCATAATACTCACGAATCGAGTGCACCCCTACCGGTCTTATGGCTCCAAAATAAGCCAGATAAGAGCCGCGGTAGCGGATGCCGCATATCAAGCAACCTCTCAGTAGAATGAACGAGAAAACACGGTCCTACCAACCCTATTCAAATAAGCCAGGAGAATGTGTTGTAAAAGGCTCTAAAGGAGGCACATATCTGGGAC
>RFPJ01000010.1 GCA_009926145.1 Bacteroidota bacterium | reverse complement strand
ATTATAGGCTCTAGCCAATCGAGTAATGGAATCCAAGAGCAACAATACATCATGACCACTTTCTACTAATCGTTTGGCTTTTTCAAAAACGATTTCAGAAAGACCTACATGATTTTCGGGTTTTTCATCAAAGGTTGAGGCAACCACTTCAGCGCCCTCTACAGTACGCTCCATTTCAGTAACTTCTTCCGGACGCTCATCCACCAAGAGAATCAAAATCTTAGCTTCTGGATGATTTTGACTTACCGCATTGGCAATATTTCTAAGAATCGTGGTTTTACCTGTCTTTGGTTGGGCTACGATTAAGCTTCTCTGGCCTTTACCAATAGGAGCAAATAAATCGATTAAGCGGGTTGTATAATCGCTTGGAGTATATTCAAGTTTATAACGATTTTCGGGATGAACTGGCAGCAGTTCATCAAAATATCCTCTGTTATCCACATCTCTTGGGATATGGCCATTTACGCCTTCAACCCGTAATAGGGCAAAATACCGTTCACCCACTTTCGGAGGGCGAATAATACCAATCACGCAATCGCCTTGACGCAATCTAAAGCGTTTGATTTGTGATGGAGAAACATAAATATCGTCTGGACTGGCTTTGTAATTATAATTTACAGAGCGTAAAAACCCGTAACCATCGGGTAGAATTTCTAAGGTTCCTTCATTAATGAGGTATGGGCCTAGCTGAGGCTCCAATTCGGCAATACGTTCTAATAAAGTGGGTGCTTCCGACACCGGTAGCTCGTCATGCTCATGTTTCTTTCGTTTCTTTTTACGTTTATGATGATCACGATTATCTTGATTCGACTGCTGATGGGTAGATTTTGTATCAGGAGAACTATCTTCGTCCGTTGATTGGTTATAACGAACCACATGATCGCCTCCACCATACAGATTACTTGAAGCGTTATTTATTTCCTCGGCTTTTGATGACTCGTCATTCTTTTCTGAAGTATTAGCATTGGGCTTAAAAGACTTCGGTGTAGAATAGACTTCTGAATTGGATACCTTTTGACTGTGCTGATCGTCGTGATTCTGATATATATTGGGCTGCTGGCTAGCTGCAAGTATTCCTTGGATCAATTCGTCTTTCTTCACGCCTGTTACCCTTCGAACTCCTACCGAACGTGCAATCACTTGTAGTTCCGGTAATTTCTTCGATTTCAACTCATTGGGATCATTCCAAGAACGCCCATCCGTAGATAGTGTAGACATATAACTTATTTAATAAACATTTGAGTAGGTACTGAAAGTACTATATATGAGTGGATGGTAATGGAGTCTAAACAAGGGTGCCTAAGAAAAGCTAGTTTACATTTGGCTCATCCATTTCTTTACAGTAGCATAAAAATAAAAACTTCCTGTAAAAATAACCAAAGATGTCTTCAATTCACTCAACATATATTCAACATCCCCTTCATTCATAACTCTCATGTAAATATGAGAGGGTATACCAGCAATTGAAGCTGCTCTTTCTCCTTCCAATTTATAAAAATAACGATCAGTAAACCCAAGAGTTTCATCAATAATTTGTTTATTGATTTTATCCTTCATCATCCCCAAAACAACTACCTTTCGTTTGGTTTTCATCGCTTTCACGGTCTGAAGAGTTGACTGGATTCCCTCTAGATTGTGAGAACCTGAAAAGTACCACTTAAATTTTGGGTGAATTTGCTCAAAACGACCTGGTACCCCGTTAAATTCCTCAATCGCTTGTTTAAAGTCTTCTTCTGAAATAGTGAAGGACTCATTGAGTTGACGAACCACTTGGTAGGCCATGGCCACATTCCAAGCATTTATTTTTTCATGAAAAGTAGTTGAGAAACGTTTCTTATTGGTTTGAAAATAAATACTACTCTTTAAGAAAACAGGTGATAACTCTGAGGCGTAAATTAGCTTAGAGTTCTGTTTTCCCGCGCGTTCCTCAATAACTTTCATGGCCTCAGGAACTAAATTTCCGACCACTACTGGACGATTCTTTTTTATTATTCCTGCTTTTTCCCAAGCTATAGAAGGTAAATCTTCCCCTAGTACATCCATATGATCATAAGATATACTCGTAATTACACTTACTTCAGGTAATAGTACATTGGTGGCATCCAAACGGCCACCCAATCCTGTTTCTATAATGGCGATATCAACAAATTCATGTTCGAATAACACAAAAGCCATGACTGTTGTAAGTTCAAAATAAGTCAGCTGATAGGCATCAAGTAACTGGTCGACCTGCTGAAAAAAAGCTAATAATTTAGCATCTGAGACTGGTTTACCTAAGATTCGAAACCGCTCGTTTACTGATATAAGATGTGGTGAGGTGTACAAGCCCGTTTTGAAACCTGCTCGACGATATACCGCCTCCAATAAATGACAAGTCGTACCTTTTCCATTAGTACCTGCTACATGTATTGTAGTCAATACTTTATGAGGATTACCTAACTCTCCAAGAAAGACTTTTATTCTCGTTAGAGAAAAATTAGCCGCTTTTACTCCTACTTGGCTAAACTTAGGCAGACGAGAAAGATATCTATTAACGTCTTCAATATTTTTAAAGCGTTTTTTCATGCTTTAACTGTGCAGAGCCTCTTGATATATGCTACTAAGTTTTTCTAATTGATCTACCGAAATGGTAAGTTTTGTTTCATTTAGGGTACTCACTGGGCGTAAGCCTTGAATACTATTCACTAAAAACACTAAATCTGAACTATATAGTTCAGCTAGAGTATATTCACCTTCAAATAATTGGTAACGTGTTAACGATTTGATCTTGCCAATAAGTGCCGCTCTTCGGGTACCCTCTAATATATGGCATGCACGTGAGGGTGTAAATAATTGATTCGAACGAACCCAAAAAATGTTCGAGTTTCCACTTTCTGCAATGTATCCATCAGGACTAATAAGTAAGGCATCATCGTAGCCTTTATCTACTGCCTCGCTAGCCGCTAAAACATAAATGAGTGCATTTGAGGATTTTAACGAATGTTCACCGGGTCGTTTAGGCATGGTGGTATAGCTACTTTGACATAGCGTTATTCCTTGTTGCTCAGACTTTGAATGCTGTTTTAAAGGCGTAAAAGAAATATAATAGTGTGCTTTTGAAGTTGTAGCGGCGTACCCTCTTCCTCCTTGCCTCCAACACTGGATACGAATCACTACATCTGCCTTAGATAAGTCATTTTTTTCAACTCCGTCGTTTAAAAGCTTTATAAGGTGCTCAGCCGACAGTGATAGGTTCAGCTTTAATAGTTTCAACCCGAGAAAAAACCTTTTCAAATGAGATTGAATTAGAATTAATCTACCTTGGCTGCAAAGTATGGTTTCAAAAAGTCCATCTCCATACATTAGCCCCCTATTCTCAACGGGTATCATAGCCTCATGCTCTCTCAACCATTGACCGTCTAAGTGAACCCAAGAATGGCTTTTTTGAAAAGTCATGTTATCGCATCTCCTTCAATAAAGCATCTAATGGCAATAACTGATTAGGGCCTCGAAAGCCAACATGCGTCCATAAAATCTGAAGTGAATCCTGAAATACAAGGGTAGGAATACCCGGAACTTGATAGCGATTGTATAACAATGATCCATCAACAATGGTATAATCAGAGGCATAGGTCACGTCTTCGGTAAAGGTGTTTTCAGAAAATTCACCTTCGGTAGCGGATTCAGTGTCTAGTCCCTCTTTAGTATCTAAAACCAAGGCTATAATGATGGGTACACGCTTAGAGTCTATTGTTTTGGATTCCAATTCCGCTAGTAAATCACTTGATTTTTCAGACCATCGGGCAGAAAATAACACCAAAAACGCTTCGGAATCTAAATCGCTGAAACGTAAGCTATCTCGGCCTTCAGCCCAAACTCCTTGCTGTAGGACGGGTAAGGCTTGATTGGTATAAGCTTCGAATTGAGTACTGAGCTCAGAATTAAAGGTTTGAAGTTGCTTTGAATTAAACCTGAAAGACGACCATACAATGGCTAACATGCCTATAGTAGCTATCCCTATTACAAAGGGTACAAAATATTTCGTGTCTAATCGCATATACCTAAGTTAGCAGTTTCTACAGACTAGTTCCTATGGTATATTGAGAAGGACAAGGGGGCTATAGTAATTGCTTTATCTGAAATTTCATCATTATTTATTTGTGGTGTTTTACGGGTTGAAGAGTATAGTAACCTCCATTTTCCCACAGTAGTCTCCCAACGATGAATGGGAATTTCCTCAGGAGTATCGCCTCGATTAATGATTACAACCACCTGTTCATTTTCAATGCTTCTGAGAAATACTAGACTGTGTGGCGAGCTAGGTAAAACTTCTAACTCTCCTCTCTGTAGGGCTTTATTACTATTTCGAAGCTGTGCTAATGATTGAAATAATTCATAATAGCGTTGGTTAAAACCAACCGAATCTGCTTTTCGCTCTAAACCGTAAGGGTGGTTTTGTTCAGGCTCAAAGGCGATTTCGGGCCAAACCATAGGTTTTCGGTCATCGGGATCATCGGCTCCCCACATGCCCGCTTCGGTTCCATAATAGACCATAGGTGCCCCCGCCCAACTAAATTGAAAGCCCACCATCAGTGTTAAGAGTTTAAATTCGGCATCATCTAATGCTTCAAGCGAATATTTATTATCTGGATATCGGTCAGGATTGTAGGGCGATCCTGGGTTTTTAATCAAGGTCGCCAATCGAGGGGTGTCATGAGAGTCATATAGATTCTGGAGGCTATAGACATACCCCTTTGGAAATTGTTTCTGATAGGCTAAAAGTCGTGAACTAAGTTCTTGGCTCGTAATACTTTGATCAATAAAAAATCCTTTAGCGGCAAATGCAAATGGATAATTCATGACCGAACTAAACAAAGAATCTCCAACGTAATCGAGGGCTTTTTGGTCCCAAATTTCAGCCGAAGTATAAGCATCAGGATTAATGGAGCGAACATACTCATGCCACTCAAGCCAGAATGGGACGCCTACTTCTGATGCCACATCCAAACGCCACCCGTCTACCCCATCAGATGGATCTCCGTCTCCATTGGGGTCCATCCAGCGTTGGGTTATAGCAAGGATGTGTGCTTTGGCATCGGGATGAAGATTTCCATCCGTTTCCTTATAAATCGGCAGGCCTTTGAATCCCCACCAACCTTCATAATCAAACTCATTTTCAATGGTTTCGGGGTCATCGTATGAAATAATGTTATACCAATACCTAAAGGGCGAATTCTGTTGATGTTTGATGACATGTTGAAAGGCCCAAAACTCGGTACCGGTATGATTAAACACTCCATCGATAATCACTCTCATGTCTCTACTATGTGCCTCACGAATTAGCTTTAAGAACAGGGAATCGGCACTGCTCCATTGCCATGTTGTAGGATCCGAGGGATCTTCTTCTGAAAACAACTGTACATCAGCAGACGGATTAGGACCGAAATTACGATCGATATGATGGTAGTAAGTAGCATCGTATTTGTGCATAGATTGGGCATCAAATACCGGATTGAAATAAATACCCCCCACCCCTAATTCTTTCAGATAATCTAATTTATCTATCACTCCCTGAAGATCTCCCCCATAACGACGCTCCCTTACAAGGTCATAAAAACGGTCGGTAGCTTCTGTCTCCCATTCAGCACGAGCATACCAATCACTGCCCCAATCTTGAATATGCCAGCCTTCAGGGCCTCTAGCGCGTTCTCGATTAGGATCATTGGATGAATCACCGTTGCGAAATCGCTCGGGAAAAATTTGATACCAAATAAGCCCCTGGCTCCATTCGGGAGCTTGAGCTTGAATTTTAGGGGTTATAGAGATGATACTACCTAATAAGGCATACATAAAAAGTGATATCGCTATAAGCGAAACCCTGTAGAATGCACCAGCCTTTGGTCTTTTATCAGTTTTGAGTGGTAGCATCCACATCATTCACTCGCATGACCGCCCATGCACCCAATATCATAAAGATTCCAGCCGTCACCAGAGCCCAAATGGCTTCTCCTCCATATAAATGCTTCACAATGGGACCACCAATTACACCATTTACAATTTGAGGGAAGGTGATAAAGAAATTAAAAATCCCCATATATACGCCCATCTTCTTTGCGGGAATCGAACCGGCAAGTATGGCATACGGCATTGCCAGTATACTAGCCCAAGCGATACCTATACCCACCATCGAAAGTAACAACCAGTATTTGTCTTGAATGAAATAGATAGAGATTAAACCTAAGCCACCCAACACCAATGAAACCGCATGTGTCTTTTTACGCCCTAGAGAATCCGCTATTTTGGGTAAAAAGAAAGCGAAAACAGCAGAAACCGCATTATATACGCCAAAAATCACCCCTACCCAGTTGCCGGCTTCCTGAAAAAGATCTGAGCTTGCGTCACCTTTAGCCACTCCAAACACATGTTCGGCAATCGCAGGAGTGGTAAAGACCCACATAGAAAACAGCGCAAACCATGAGAAAAACTGTACTAGACCCAATTGTTTCATAGTATCAGGCATGTTGGCAAAATCTTTGAAAATATCAGCCAAAGATGCTTTTTCATTCGACTCAATAGGTTCATCTTCCTCATCAAAATCAGCGAGTTGCTCAGGAGTATATTCATCCGTAGTTACGACCGTCCACAAAATAGAACCAATCAAGATAGCCGCACCTACTACAAAGGATAAAATTAAGTTCATAGGGATTTCACCTGCCGATGCCGATTTACCTAAACCAAACCATTCCGCTAGTACATAAGGCAACCAAGATCCCACAACGGCACCAATTCCTATCAAAACGGTTTGAACCGAGAAACCCAGTGTTCGTTGTGAACTGGGCAACTTATCGGCTACTAAGGCTCGGAAAGGCTCCATGGCTATGTTAAAAGAAGCATCCATAATCATGAGCATACCGGCTCCCACCCATAATGCTGGGATGAACGCAGCAAACATTCCGGCATTGGGCATTAGTATGAGACCTAAACTGGCAAGAACGGCCCCAGCTAAGAAATAGGGTCTTCGACGACCTAGTCGAGTCCATGTGTTGTCGCTATAGTGCCCCACAATTGGTTGAACTATCATACCCGTAATAGGTGCTACTAACCAGAACCAAGACAAATGCTCCACATCTGCCCCAAAGGTCTGTAATATACGACTGGCATTCGCATTTTGGAGTGCAAACCCCATTTGAATACCCAAAAAGCCCATACTCATGTTCCAGATATCAGCTCTACGTAGATTAGGTCTTGTTAGACTCATGATTTACTCCGAATTCAATTTTTATTACTAACTATGGTTAATGGGTGCTGAAAACAACCCATGAATGGGCACCCAATTCAATGATATTTTCAGTGTCGGCTACAAATGCTTCTTGATCTTGACCCAGCACCTTATACTCACGACCTTGTGAGAGAGGCATAGAGATTTGTAGGGGCTGGTTCGTGTTGTTCAACCCGACAAAAACAGCGTTATCACCTTTGGTTCGATGATAGGCATAGCTGCCCTCAGGGGAAGCAATTCGCTTGGGATTAGCCCCATGACTCCCATTCCACAAAGCCTCATTTCTGGTTTTCAGATCCAAAAGAGCTGTATAAAAAGGAACTAGTTCGTAGGTTTTCCATTCAATTTCATCTTTTTCAAAAAAGAGTAACTGTTTATCCAGCACCGATTCTTGACCGCTATAAATCAGTGGCATTCCATCGATGGTGGCCGAAAGAACAGCAAAATTTTGAAAGTTCTCACCGTACATGTCAATATCTGTTCCGGTCCAAGAATTTTCATCGTGATTGGAGGTGAAATACATTCGATAGCTATTCTCAGGGAACTTCTTAGTATCTTCGGCAAGTAGAGAGTCTAGACGATCAAAACCCATGGCTCCAGCCGCAATTTCTCGGATAATATGAGCGTATTCCCAAGCATAGTTCATGTCAAAAGCTTCAATGAGTAACTCAGGCTCTCCGTCTTCTGCAAGCATAAATACATCTTTTATTTCATTTAATTCCGCATTTGCTTCCACCCAGAAATCTGTAGGGACTTTACCGGCAACATCACAACGATACCCATCAATATCAAACTCCTGAACCCAATATTTTAGAGCCTCAACCATGGCCGCCCGCATTTCCTGGTTGGAATAATCCAATTGAATAACGTCGGTCCAGTCGGTTCCTAAAGGCGGAATAAATGAACCTTCCTCATTTAGTACATACCATTCCTTATTAGCCGTCCATGGATTGTCCCAAGCGGTGTGATTAGGCACCCAATCGATGATCACCTTCATTCCGAGCTCATGGGCTTGAGCCACCAGAGCTCGAAAATCCTCTTCCGTTCCATAGTCACTACTCACTTTTTTGTAATCTTGCACCGAGTAATAGCTCCCCATACTGTTCTCATTCTCTTTTCGATTAATTTTGCCAATGGGGTGAATCGGCATAAACCATAGGATATCGACCCCCATCTCTTGGAGTCTTGGCAAATGTTCAGCAAAGGCGTTAAAGGTACCCTCAGGTGTGTATTGACGAACGTTTACTTCGTATATATTCGCATTTTTAGACCACTCTGGTTGAGTGATTTTAGACACAGGGGTTGAAGAATTGTCGGGCCGCTGCGAAGTTGTACAGGCTAGTGTACTTAAACTCAACAGTAACCCAAGAATCCAGAATGTTTTTTTTGTGGTTGAAATAGAGTTCATATCAGATATCGTTTACTATAGTGATGTGTTAATTTTTATAGACTGATAGACTTTTGCCATATCTCATGTTTGGTACGTTAGAGTTCATAAATCTTTAGCTCCGAACCCAAGGAAGGTATGGTCATTTGTTCCAGGTCTCCTGTAAATGGATGTTCCCATTCTACGGATATTGGTTTCTCTGAAGAATTAAAGAATACCCAAATAGACTCGTTAAAATAAGATCGCTCATAAATGAGTAGCTCCTCGGAGATGTGTTGAAAACGAAGTGCCCCATACTGCAACGCCAAATGATTGGCCCTCAACTTAGATAATCGAGTGTAGTGATCTAAGGTTTGGTCCTCGAGGGAAGTATAATCGTCAAATTTCATCCAACGTCTGTTATCTGGGTCATTCGCGCCAGGAAGACCGAATTCGTCCCCATAATAGGTCACAGGAATCCCAGGCACGGTGAACATCCATGTGTGCATCATTTTCAGGCGTTGATATCCCTCCTCTGATGGATCCGGGATCTCTCGAGTCCAAGCCGCTAGCTTAGCATCCTCATCCCATCGAACTTCTCCACTTGCTAGCGTGATAAATCGAGCCTTGTCGTGATTACCTGAGATAACACCCATTTCATTGTTCATACCGTAGTAACGAATGCTTTCTTGTAATTGCTGAGCCAAAGAAGTGAATGATTCTCCTTGCCCAAAACTAGCCTGAGCAGCATCAAAAAGACTAAAATCAAACTGAGCATCCAATAATCCACTGCGCACATAGCTAGATATTAAAGGGCGACTTCCATAGGTTTCTCCAATTTGATAGAAACTTCGACCTGGGTCATTCTGAGTTTCTTCCAAAATCTTATTGGTTAACGTTCGCCAGAATTCAAGAGGGATGTGTTTGGTTGCATCGTGGCGGAACCCGTCAATGTCAAACTCTCTGACCCAGTATAGCGCCGAGTCTGACATAGCTTCAACCACTTCTGGCTTAGAGAAATCCAAACTAGGCATAAAGATGTCAAACCAGGTTGTAAGCCGCTCTTCGTCCCAAAGTTGCGTATTCATACGGCCATCGGGAAGGTATAAGTCGGTTTTCCAATCCGGATGTTGCTCCATTACAGGATGCTCTTCATGAACATGATTAGCCACATAATCCAGAAGGATATTCATGTCATGAGCATGAGCCATCTCAATGAGTTGTTCCAGGTCTTCACGCGTACCCATGCGATCATCAATTCGGCTTGAAGAAATAGGCCAGTACCCATGATAGCCCGAAAATTTACTCATTACTCCTCCCTGATCCCATAGGCCATAAGCGGTTTCCGGATTCTGTACGATGGGAGAAAGCCATAAAGTATTTATAGATAGTGAATCGAAATACCCGGATGCTATCTTCTGGCTAAGTCCTTGTAGATCACCCCCATAATAATTAACCGAGGGGTGGATATCCGGATCATCAACATTTCTGTTGTTTTCGGGATTGCCATCTTTAAAGCGATCCAAAAATACGAAATACATATTCCAAGCCGCCCGGTCGTTTCTGTTAAGTTGATCTGTGGAGCCAACAATTTGATTTTGCTGAAGTGGTATCTTTAACTCGTGTAGTGCTTCCGTAGGGGAATAAAGCCACAGTCTTATATGAGATCGGGATAATTCAGCAGCCTGTTCCGGTATATCGATTTCCCAATAGAACCCAGTATTCCGAACCTCTAACTCGCTATTTTCCCAAAGAGCCAATACGGAATAGTCCTGAGTTTGATAAACGACATCCGTTTTTGGTAAATACGATTCTAAACGTAAGGTAATACTTTGACCGTTCTGTTCGGTTGGAATCAAAACAGGTGGGTATTCCTCTCGCTCTCCAACTTCAATCACAGAATTAAATGAGCCAAAACCGTTGGGAGTGGTAACAGAGTTGTTAGGATCAATTAACTCTTCCCCATCCACTACAAATTTATAGGCATATACACCCGCTTCCATTGGGATGGTTGTTTGCCAGTATCCGTTGCTATAGTTCATGGGGTGAGCATTGGTATTCCACCCATTCATTTCGCCCTTAATTTGAACCAGAGCAAATTCTTTATTAGGATCGGGGTATCGAAACAGTATTTCTTCCTGCTCACTGTTTTTAAGCACTAAATCAACGGTTTGACCCCCTGTTTCAACCGCTAAAAGACCCATAGGTTCCTTCATTTTACCCATGAGTATAGATTCTAACTCATTTAATTGAAGATGTTCAATGCCTTGGGGTAATTCTAAAATTTGCACCGATTGGGGCTCCCAAAAATAGTCCGCCCAATAAATATGGGTGGTATCGGAAAGTACGATGGGTGATAACAACCCCTTGGTTTCCTGTTGATACCGATACCCACAAGCTTGAAACATGAATGCAAAAAATATGATTATACAAAATTGCAACTTATTTAGCATACAGTCCTCAGTTAAGCATTTAGGTTTACTTTACTAAGGTAATCTTACTTACTCGCATCCTATTGTTTTGTCTTAAAATTACGATATAAGTGCCTGAAGATAGTTGCTTAGCATTAAAATTAACTGAATGAGTTCCACTTGTTAGATATTCACTAATTAGGATGGATACCTCACGTCCCAATAAATCATATACTTTTATAGTAGTATGTGCATTATCAGAAAGAGAGAAGTTAATTGTTGTTGTTGGATTAAATGGATTAGGGTAATTATTTTTTAATTCGAATTCATAAATATCTTCTTGAATAATTGATTCATTAGAGATTGGTAGACTAGAATAATATTTGGTTAAAAATATTTTGAATTCCCCAGGATTTAAATGTACATCAAATTGATTATTAGTAACTTCAATTGATGATTGATCGAAGAAGTCATACCACTTACCACTACGAGTAAAATCCACGGTATTATTAGTTGCATTCACACCAAAATTACCAATAACAACTACATCTAAATCACTACCTGAAAGTCTAAAATACTTTGTAGATCCTGAAAGGGCATAATATGAAGAATTTGGTGCTGAAAATGTACGTGAGCTATTTCTCAAATTAATCATACTTGACCAAGCATTATATAAGTCTCTTCTATCATTATCATTGTAGTAATCCCACCTAATAGGTTTGTTATCAGTTCTTCCTGGTGCAGACGAAGAACAAACTGAGTCTTCCAGTAAGCATTGCTCCCCATTATCACCATAACCATAGCCTAATTCTCCAAATTGCCAGATTAATTTTGGGCCTTCTAATAAAAAGAAAAAAGCACCAGCTAGTTCCATTCTATCTAAAGAAACCTCTAATTCTTTAATATTATATCCGTCATTCTGATTACCATACAATCTATTACGAACCATTAACCATTGCTCATCATGACTCTCGAAATATCCAATTAAGTTTCTTCTATCAAAATTTTTTGCTTGAGGTAAAACTGAAAATAAATTTGACTTGCCATTATCATGATAACCCATAGTAGCTTCATTATAATGTTCATTCACACTTGCTCCTACCCAAAACATCATACCATTAGATCCATAATTAGACAGCTCATTTTCTTCTTGCTGACTTCCAAAATGCTCTAAAATGACATAGGCATCAGGATTAATATTCCAAATGAAATCTGCATATTTCTTCCATAATTCTACCCTATTAGGATTGTAGTTGTCCCAGTTAGTATTTCCAGGTTCAGTAAAACCTTTACTTAAATCAAATCTAAAACCATCAACTCTATATTCTTTTAGCCAATGTTCCATAACTCTTTTTGAATACATTTCGCTACCCCAATAGAAGTGATTCATATCATTAAAAACGTTAGCTGGGTGTTGACCCTGAGTATAGAAAAAAGGATTGTCAGGTGTAGGTGCATCTGCCGGATCTCCCCCACCATTATATAACCTGACATAAGGATTTTGCCCTGTAGCATGGTTTAGTACCATATCAATTATTACCATAATCCCCCTAGAATGTGCTTCATCAACAAAACGCTTAAATTCTGTTGGTGTCCCATAATATTTATCCAAAGCGTAATGAAAACTGGGATTATATCCCCAACTTTCATTTCCGTCAAACTCACTTATCGGCATTAGTTCAATAGCATTAATTCCAAGAGCATCTAAATAATTTAAGGTATCAATCAAAGTTGAAAAATTATGTTTTTCTATAAAGTCTCTTAATAAAAGCTCATAAATTACTAACTCATCTTGTTTTGGCTTTGTATAATTGTTTGTTTTCCATTCATATGCATCTACCGTTCTCTGTACTAAAGTTACGGCTTGATTAGTCATTCCAGTTGGATAAGGTTTTAAATTTGGAAATGATGTTTCAGGGATATAAGCATCATTATACTCATCTAATACAATAATTGAGTATGGGTCTGCAATATTAATCTTACCATCAACTAAATATTGCATTGTAAAATCTTGTTCAAGTGTATCGGTTCTTAAATCAAACCAAAACCACACATTACCATTAGAATCATACTCTTTATTCATTAAATATCTAGGACTTGGCGTCCAATCATTAAAACTACCAATCAAATAAGAATAATCTTTATTTGGGGCGAATAATGTAAACCTACTAAATCCATTACCTAAGTGCATAATCCCATCTCTAGTATCTATTGGCCTATCTAAGTTGGTTTGAATGCTAGGACTTACAATAACTTTTGTGGATACTGTATCTGAAACTCCAAATTCATTAGTAGCAATAAGAGTAAATTTTTCTGAAATATTGTCTGTTTCAGCTTTATAAATAAAGTTGATGGAATCTGTGTCTGATGAAAGTATTAAGTCACTATTTTTATACAAATTAAGCTCTAAAGAGCCATTAGTAGAGTTTCCTAGGCCTAATATCTCAAGACTATCCCCTTTATTTAATAGAGAATAATTATTGGTTGGAGTAATAAATTTAACCTCAACTCCACCTTTACTCAATTCAAGAAAAATGTCAGTTCCATTGTCACCTCGACCAACATTCAAAGGTGCACCTGATAGGGTTCTAGTACCTTTGAACAACATAGCAATTTTCTCAACTCTCTCATTATCATCTGTTAAACCAAAAAAATTCCTAATAGAAGGTTGAAAAGTGAACTTCCAGATATTTTCAGATACAAATTCTGCTTTTAATTTAGATGGATAAGATTCCCAACCTGCTGGGACATACTTCCAATCAGTACTAGATGTACTCTTGTTTGTAATTACTCCAGTATGTAGGAAAACTTGCCCATTAAAACCCTCTAACTCTCCATTACCTTTAGATGCATCAAAGTAGACAATCACTGAATCATTTTCTGTAACAAAACTTGGTTCAAATGTAATAACTTGAGCTGAAGCACTTTGATTGAGAATCGCAATTAAGCTCGCTAGAATTATTATGTGAAAATATTTCATTTTAGATAAAAAATTTATTATTTGTTTAGTATACCATTAGTAGACTTTCTTAATATCAACTGTGGAGAGTAGAGCGTTTGAGAAATAGCTTTTTTATCGTCGTTCATTCGCTCTAATAGTGTTTGGGTTGCAATTGCTCCCATGTCTCTCATTGGCTGACGAATTGTTGAAAGCCCGATGTATTCAGAAATTTCTATGTCATCATAACCAATCAATGGAATAGAAACTTCTAAATCATCCATAGCTTTTAGTGCCCCAACGGCTTGAATATCTGATGCGCAAAAACAAGCATCCAAGCTAGGGTGTTCTTGAATCATGTGTTTCATGGCTTCGTACCCACCTTTTTCCGTAAAGCCATCCCGATAATCAGTATTACCACTTACCACAAGGCTAGGATCAAAATCGATATCACTGTCTTCAAAAGCTAATTCATAGCCTTTAATGCGATCCTGTATAGGCTTGGAAGAGGCCAAGGCAGAAATCATTCCTATCTTTTGATAACCAGAATCAATGAATGCTTTTGTAGCTTTATAAGCGCCTTGAACATTATCGACACTAACGGAATCAAAACCCTCATAAAATTCATCAATCAATGTTATGGGTACGGGGTATTTATGAAGTCTATCCCATTGATCGGGATTTAAATGAATCGAAATAAACAGATAGCCTTCGGCCGCCCTTCTACGGATCACGTGTTCTACTTGCTGAAAAAAATTATCGCCAGTGCCCGTGACATTATAAATAGTTAATTCATATCCGAGCTTAGTAAGTTTATCCTGAATTCCACCCAAGATTTCCATGAAAAAGTAGTTAGACATCACAGGTACTACCGCCATGATGGTATTGGATTTCTTACTGGCCAGACCTTGCGCATATGCTTGAGGGTGATAGCCAACAGACTCAGCAATCTTTAAAACTTTATCCCGCGTCTTTTCAGAGACATTATTACTCTGACTAAAAACACGTGAAACCGTAGCAATACTTACTCCGGCTTTTTTTGCAATATCATATATAGTAGATGCCATAAAATAAATTAAGTACACAGAGGTCGGTCAAGACCTCTGTGAAATAAGACTTTCAAATAAACAAGTGGATAATTCTAACAATTAACCACACACTACAATCTATTTGATTAATGTCATTCTCTTGTTGCTTACAAAGCTACCTGCTTCAAGTCGGTAGATATACACACCTGAAGAAAGAGATGCCGCATTAAAGGCCACATTATGTGTACCTGCGTTCATCACTTTTCCGCTAATGAGTGTAGCTACTTCTTGACCCAATAGGTTATATACCGTCAACTTAACTGGAGCCGCATCAGCAAGACTAAAGCTGATATTGGTAGTTGGGTTGAATGGGTTTGGATAGTTTTGGTTTAAAGCAAACTCACGTACCAGTTCTGCTTCATCTTCAGCAGAAGTGTTTGGAGTATTGTAATCTGGGGGAGTCTCCCAATCTAGGTCGCTTGCCTTCCAAGTTAACTGCGGTAATGTATATGTACTCGGCCATGTTACCTGACCAGATGATGCAACAATTGGTTGAATATACTGATAATGTCTACGACCAGCTGCAAATCCAGAACCATGAACAAATAATGATCCATCAGCAGCTGTAGGCTCGCCATAGGCAACTCTAAAACCAATATGATTAAGAGTTGGCAAAATAAGCTCTAATTCAAGCTCATAGATCATGTCATTATTATCATCAGTAAATCTCAATCGTTCGCGCTCTTCCGTCGTGATATTCAAGAAGTTTGAACCACCATCACCTGGCACAGTGATATCATTGGTTAATGCGAAGAAAGGAGTATCTACAAATAGATATACTGAGTCATTAGCAGCATCAAATGGTTGTGAAGTATTTTGTACTGCTGGTGACATATCAATAGAGAAAGTAACTGCAATAGATCCACCATCAACATTGTTGGATGTTAACAATGCTTTGGGTTCTACACCATTATAGAACTCAGATCGTTTTGGCTGATTATCAGCCTCTACAGTTTGGAAATATCTATCACCACCACCTGTAACTCCAGGTTCTTCCCAACCAGAACCATCATGCGTAATTCCAGCTAGGTAATTACTGCTACTCTCATCATCTCTAGAAGCATCCCATTTGATAAAGTACTTATATCCGACATCGGCACCTACAGTAGTATTAAACGGAATTGCAGACTCCTCATATGTTCCTGAAAAAGAATTAAAGTCCATCTGATTTCCAGTACCCCATCCATTGAAAGTACCTCTAACATAAACTGTATCAATGGATGAGTTGAAATACCCTAATCCTTCTAAGATACCTACATTGACTTCAAAGTTTAATGTAGTGCTTAATATTTGGGCTTCAGTTGGAGCTTCATCCTGGAAATAAACCCAGTGAATTGTAGAGTCCATTTCTGGTATTTTAAGCATTCTATCTGGTGTTGATTCCCAAGTTACATCTCCATTTGCATGTTCAAGTACAAACTTATAACCAACTTCACCTTCAATATTTGCCACGCTATCTTTATGCATTCTAGCATAACCGCCATAAAATAGATTGTTACCTTGGTTGCTAGTTTGCTCTAGATAGAAAGCAGAGCTACTCCAATCTGCAGGATTATCAAAAAAGGCAGGATTACCTCTAACTCCAACTTTATCATTCTCTGGATCAAAGTCTCCAAGCTGGGTTTTCGCGCCCACATTGACTTTGAAGTATAAGGTTACACTGTCTTCATGTGATGGGTATGGAGCTTCACGTGTTTCATAGAACTGTAAAGTTACTACCGTATCACCTGCAAAATCATTTGGTAATATGAAAACATTGTTTCCACCGCTCTCCCATCCTTGCTCACTACCATTTTGTAGTGGAGTCTCTGGATTAACACCCGCCCAGAATTTATAATTCAAGGTATCGCCTGGCGACATTGGGAAATCGGCCCACCAGTAATCTCCACCCATATTATACATATGTCTGGACTGAGAATCCCACGTGATCATACCAATGGATGCAGCATCGGCAACATCTGGTCCATTGAAACCACCACGTATTTGCATAAAATGATAATCTTGAAGAGTATCAGGCATAGTTGAAGTATTCACTTGGAAAATTACATTAACTGGTTCCATTCCTCCAAAATAACCGAGATCACTGAAATCATTAACATCTCGAACTTCCCATTCAGAATCTTCAGCACTAGTGCCAAAAGAACCCAAAGGAGTGATATTACCAGCCATAACTGTCCCTTTTCTTACTAGAGTATGGTTTGCAGTAGCACCTGATACACCAGCAACATCCCAGCCGCTTCCTGGATCATTATCTGGATCACCAAATACATCTAAGACTGTGGTATCACCTCGAACAATGCGAATTATAGCTCTTGCATCATCACCATTATGGTGAACTACTGAAGGGTAATCTAGAACTTCATCTGCATATTCTGGGTTATAAAGTTCAGATGATACACTGCTATTAAGTAGTACATAAGTGAAACCAGCATCTAAGTAAGAATCCTCAGGGAACATATGATAATACTCCCAACCGCCACCATTTACTGATTGTGCTATACGATATTGCGCTAGATTAGCTTCAAAATCACCAATATTAGCAATTTCTATAGCCTTATTGTTACTAGTGCCCTCTATATATTCAGAAAAAATTAGGTTTGCAGCTGGTTCTGGCTCTGGCATAAAGTCATAGACATTATATGCCGCTAGTTGGTTATTCGTATCCATTAGATATAAATGCCCAACTTTCTCATTGAAAATAACACCACCTGTGTTATTCAAGTTTTGATTATTACCAAGAGGACCTATTTCACCTACCTTTTCTAGCAAATAATCCTCTTCACCGGGAATAAACATATAAAATTTACCATCTGTAAAAGCAGGTCCCATTACAATAATATATTCTCCATCAATCATTGCAAAGTCATTTAACATAGATGAATTTAATGTCGCTTGCTCTAAACCTGTTGAACTAAACTGAGTACTCAAACCACCATCAGTTAAACTCATCAAACGAGGTGCGGTTCCAGTTCCTGTAATTATGACACTATCTTCATAGACATGACTTGAGAATCCACCACGAGCTTCTCCTGCGGTAATTGGAAAGGTTGCTGCATGCGTCATAGCCGACCCATCCCAATCAAAAGCCTCAACTTTGTCAGCACCTGATCCACTTAGGAGTACCCGGACCTGATCGTTTTCTCCATACACACCAAAGGAATCTCCTAAACGACCTCCTAAGTCACCAGAGAATACCAATTCAGGTTCAGCGGTTTCATCAGCCCAGCGATAAATCTTAGTAGTAGATCCAATAGCTAAATTAGCCGTGAAAATCTGACCATCCGCGGTTGCCTTAATTTGATTAAATGGAAACGTACCGCCAGATATTGGGCTACTTAGTTCAATATCATCTAAGTAAAACCCACCATCTACATGAGCCGTAGTAGACCATCGAATGTAGTAATCTCCAGTCTTATTAAGATTATAGGAC
>RFPJ01000090.1 GCA_009926145.1 Bacteroidota bacterium | reverse complement strand
TCGCTGATTAAGGTGTGGCTTTCAAATTTTTTAATGACTTTTGGGTAAAGATTTTTAAACATCTAAAGCTTTGACATTTAATCGAATTTGGGTTATTATTTTTGACTTAATTTTACTGTTAAACAATAAACTATAATCGGAGTGAACATGACATCGTCGATTGCTCTCTTTTTACTTCAAGCCCCAGTAGAAGAGGGCTTCTTCAATCTCATCGTTGAAAAATTTAACGAAGGTAATGACGGAGGATGGATGTGGCCAGTACTCATTACGCTTATCGCGGGTCTAGCCATATTTCTCGAGCGTATCATTACCCTAAACCTAGCAGACATTAACACCCGCAAATTTATTGTGAGTGTACAAGAAGCACTTCAAGAAGGCGGCATTGAAGCTGCTGAAGAGCTTTGTTCTCAAACTCGTGGACCTGTTGCCTCTGTTTTCCAAGCAGGACTTATGCGTTCTCATGAAGGTATAGATGCAGCGGAAAAAGCAATTGCGGCTTATGGTTCTATCGAAATGAGCTTCCTTGAACGAGGCTTGGTTTGGTTGTCCCTATTTATCGCAATCGCTCCACTATTTGGATTCCTCGGAACGGTAGTAGGTATGATCGAGGCATTCGATGATATTGAAGCGGCATCTGACATCTCTCCAAGTATCGTAGCTGGTGGTATTAAAACTGCACTTTTAACCACTGCAGGTGGTCTTATTGCAGGTATTATCCTTCAGATTGGATACAACTACTGTGTGTCGAAAATTGACCGATTAATAGCTGAGATGGAAGAAAGTTCTATCACACTCATCGATTCTATTATTCTTCTCCAGGAAGGTAAACCATTGATTCCTGTTACTGAAACAACCGAATCAGAAGATTAATACCCAATCCAAAACAAGAGGAGGTCATTATGACTAGTGGACTTATTGTACAAATCGCTGTAATTGGAACATTTGTTTTGATGGGTCTGGGTATTTTATCAATGGTTGTATCTGGTATTAAAGGACTTGTTCAAGGTAAACAAGACTTTAAACGAATCGCATTGATTTCTACACCAATCATCATATTTGCAGTTTCCTATTTTGCACTTAATGATGTTACCAAAGCAGGAGTTATGACTACAATGGGAATGATGGCCATTATGGTTGTTTCTATTGTTTTCACTGGTTTGCGTGGAACATTCAAATTTTAAGGAGTCACGACCATGATGCTTAAAAAGAAAAAAAGAGAAGGAGCGGAGATCAATGGATCTTCAATGGCAGATATTGCCTTTCTTCTACTCATTTTCTTCTTGGTTACGACTACTATCAACGTAGATACGGGTATTGGGATGGTTTTACCACCACCTTTGGATCCTGAACAGGAACCACCCCCAATACGTGAGCGTAACCTAATGAAGATACTTGTGAATGCTCAGGGTCTTGTGTTGATGGATGAAGAACCCGTACCCATTACAGAGGTGCGTACTAAACTCATCGAGTTCATCGATAATCCTGAAGGTAATGAAGAGTTAGCAGTTTCCCCTGATGCGGCCATTGTATCGCTGAAAACTCAGAGAGAAACACCATACTCTATTTATATTGATATGTTGGATGAGGTAATGGGTGCCTATAAAGATCTAAGAGATGCAGCTTCTAGATCTAATTATGGGGTGCCTTACGATGCTCTTGCAGATGACAGCCCCCAGCAGAATCAAATACAAGACATGTATCCTAAGAAAATTTCAATAGCTGAACCGGATAGTTAACTATGGCACATTTTAAGAAAAAGCAGGCGGGTAGTAAGCAAGAAATTCCAACATCGGCGATGCCTGATGTGGTATTCATGTTGCTCTTTTTCTTCATGGTAACTACGGTGCTTCGTGAAGTTACGTTAAAAGTAAAACTTGACTTAACGCAGGCTAGTAACATTGAAAAAATCGAGCAGAAACGACTAGTTTCATACATTTATATGGGACCTGAGCGTCTACCAGGAAATCAACTTGGAGACGACAAGGTTCAGATTGATGACGCAATAGTAGATGATATAGGTGCTATTCGTAACATTATGTATGACAAACTAATCGAAGAGCCTAAGCTAATTGTTTCCCTACGTGTAGATCAGAACTCCGAATTCGGGCTTTTGACCGATGTACAGAAAGAATTACAACAGGCAGGAACTTTCAGGATTAATTATTCAACTAAGCGAGAAGCTGATTAATTCTGTATAAATTGATTAGGTTTAAGGCATCCATGCTTTGCGTGGTTGCCTTTTTTTATATATCACATAAACCATGAATTTTACTCCAATCTCTGAAATAGGAACAAAAAAGCTTCAGGCTAAACTTTCTTCCTTTGTGGGTGCTAACACGTTATTAGAAAGTAATAAGTACACTATTGAGTCTTTAATTTCGAAATTTGATTCTAATCACAGGCTCATTCAACATAGCCTTACATTAGTAGAAGGGGTCCACTTCGATATAACTTATACGCCATTTGAACACCTAGGATATAAAGCAATTAGCTTATTGTCGAATGATTTCTATGCCCAAATGGGTCAAATCATTAGTATAGGTTGTAATTTATCCATACCAAATAGGGTTTCTGTTGAAATGCTCGAGTCTCTAGTTACAGGTTTGAATCAAGGGTGCATCGACAATGGATGTGCCTTGGTTGAAAAGAATGTACAGAGTAATGCCCAGAGAATTATAATCAATATCTATGGTTTAGGAGTCACTGAAATGCCTTCCAAAAAGGTGAAAGATCAAGTTAATGAAGGTGATGCTATTTGCATATCAGGAGATGTTGGAGCAGCCATTGCTGGTTTACGAATATTGATGAGAGAAAAAAAGTATTGGCAAGAACAGGGAGAAGGTAATTTTCAGCCAGACCTAGGAGATTATAGCTATGTCGTGCAGCGTCAGCTGATGCCTAAATCTAGAAAAGACCTCGTTGAATTATTTGAAAAAGAGCATATATCGCCTACCACAATACGGCATCTCAATGGTGGGGTACTGAATGAGGTAGCTAGTTTATGTGAAGATTGTGGATTAGGAGCGCATATTTACCAAGCAACACTGCCTATAGCAGTAGAAACACGGCAGGTAGCAGATGAAATGGAAGAAGATGTAGATAAGTATGCGTATTTTGGAGGTGAAGATTCTGAATTGCTTTTTACCTTACCCGAGGTTGAAGCGGATAGACTTTTTAAACTTTTTAAAGATTTTACGGTCATCGGTCGAATGACAGATTCTAAATCTTCGTTAGTAATACAGACAGCTGAAGGTGATATCCTCAGCTACGATGACATGAGGGTATAATATACCTTTTGTCAGGTTTTATCTATTGGCACATTTTTTGCCAATACACACCATAATGGTTAGTAACGTTCATTTTATATAAATATCCAACTTAATGGCCGAGAAGAAGCCCTCATCAAAGAATTCACTAAAGTCATCACTTAACAATAAAAATGGTGCGAATCCAAAATTTCCAACCTGGGGATTCTTAGTTATTATTATGTTCTTAATTGTGATTCAGTTTATGTTTCTGAATCCAGAACCCAGTAATGGAATTAAGTACAGTGAATTTCTAGACCAGGTTAAAAAGGGGTATGTCGAAGAAATTATTATCAAAAACCAGGTCAATGTATACGGTAAATACAATGAAAGTGCTATAACTGATGGAGTAGTTAGTCCGCCTGAACAGGACAGCAGCCCACTTAATTTGCCGACTACCTTAACCGAAGAATATCGCACCTTTGTAACGACCATTTTACCAAATGATGAAATACGACCAATACTAGATGAGTATGGGGTTGAGTATGAGGTCAGAATAGAAGAAGAGTGGTTTAGCGGTGTATTTATGTGGCTCGTGATGATAGGCCTAGCAGTAGGTTTCTGGGTATTTATTTTCAGAAGAATGAACCCAGGTCAGCAGGTGTTAAATATAGGGAAAAACAAAGCCTCTCTTTATGACCAACAAACAGAGACTAAAGTTACGTTTAAAGATGTAGCTGGATTAGATGAAGCGAAAGCTGAAGTTGAGGAAGTAGTTGAATTTCTTAAGAATCCGCAAAGGTTCACCAAGCTAGGGGGTGTATTACCCAAAGGCGTATTATTGGTGGGCCCTCCAGGAACCGGTAAAACTCTATTGGCTAAAGCAACAGCTGGTGAGGCAAGTGTACCCTTCTTCAGTTTAAGTGGTTCTGACTTTGTTGAGATGTTCGTTGGGGTTGGTGCTGCACGTGTGAGAGACCTATTTAAACAAGCCAAAGAAAAAGCTCCCTGTATTGTATTTATTGATGAAATAGATTCTATTGGTCGCTCTAGAGGAAAGGGAATGGCAATGGGCTCTAATGATGAAAGAGAAAACACCCTTAACCAACTTTTAAGTGAAATGGACGGTTTCAATTCCGACAAGGGTGTTATTTTGATGGCGGCTACGAACCGTCCTGATATTTTGGACTCTGCTCTACTTAGACCAGGACGTTTCGATCGTCAAATTCTAATAGACAAACCGGATCTAAATGGACGGGTTGAAGTTCTAAAAGTACATGTTCAAAAGTTAAAATTATCTAGTAGTATTGACTTAAGAGTCTTAGCCTCACAGACGCCAGGTTTTGCCGGTGCAGAATTGGCTAACTTGTGTAATGAAGCAGCTTTGATTGCGGCAAGAAGAGGGAAAAAAGCTGTTGAAATGGTGGATTTCCAAGACTCTATTGAAAAAGTAATTGCAGGTCTAGAAAGAAAGAATAAGCTCATTAGTCCTGAAG
>RFPJ01000089.1 GCA_009926145.1 Bacteroidota bacterium | reverse complement strand
ACGATTACGTGAAATAGCCGCCTCATAACCTGAGCCTAATAAAATTGTTTGTAAAGCATAACTAGTGGTAGCCTTCTTAACATTAACATTTATAAGCTTGTCAAGAACAGATAAATCTGAATTATAGGCGATGCCTAAATTAGATTTATCGGCTATTTCTTTTAACACATCACCCATACGCACTTGCTTATGCTGTAGTGTTATTATGGTTTGTAGCTCGGGTATGGCGTCTGAATAGTCCTGTACCGAGTAATACTGATAATTCAGATTATTCGTCACAGAGGTAATCATCTGCGCATTCGCACGCGTGCTACCAGTCTGAATAGCTAAAACTAATGCCATGGCAAAAACTCCTGCCATAGACCATCGTCTCGCATGTTGTTTATTCATAGGTATCCTCATTTGCTGGTTTTTTGTTCAGTAGTAAAAGTTCTTTTGTGCGGTAATAAGACCTATCAAAAGTAGTTGAATCATCCGCACAACTAAAAGCGCTTCCAATTTTCACACGATATTTATGTACTTGGACTATCCGCAACGTATTATGGTAATTTTTTAAATTCGACCACTTCCTGATCTAACTCAAAACTCAGATTAAGTGATAGTGAAATGGTTTCCAACACATTCCGCAACGAGCGACTTTTTAACTCGGCAGTTAACTCTAATAACTCAATATCTTCTTCTGCAAACAGTACCTGAATATCATATTTTCGTTCTAACTGCTTTTTGACTTCGTCCATGGTTGCATTTTCGAAAGCTAGATATCCTTCCTTCCAACTTAAATATGGGGCTAAATTTTTGACTTGTTCTTTGGATAGGCGCTTTTGCTTAAGATTAAATTCTCCTAAATCACCTGAAGCCAATAATACTCCCTCTTCAATGCCTTCGCTTGCGGAACGGAACGAAACCAATCCTTCTACTACGGTTGTCCTGACGATTTCATCATCTGGGAAAGCACGTACTGCAAATGAAGTCCCTAAAACCTCTACAACTGTTCCGTTTATATAAATCAAGAAGGGCTTATCTTCCATCCTCGCTACTTCAAAAAAGGCTTCCCCTTCTAAATATACTTCCCGAACGTCCGATTTAAAGGTGTTGGGTAAACTAATACTACTTTCAGAATTCAATGAAACTAAGGTACCATCACTCAAAGTTACCGAACCTCTCTGGCCCTTATTCATGCTAATCTCTTTAAAGACCGGCTCCACTTCTGCGGGTAGGGGTTGCTCAAAAAACTGACTTCCATAAAAACCCACAAGGAACATAAGGGTGATGATAGCAGCTATTCTAGAAAAATAAGAAACATTGTCATAGGCGGTTCTACTTCTGGAAGAGAGCAGCTTAGGCTTATTCATCTCCTCATTCAAATCCTCCGCTTCAATTCTACTTTGAAGCACTGACCAATCTAAATTACTGTCCGACTCATCCTCTAGCTTGATAAGATTTGCAGAAACTCTCCATAACTGCTCGTAGATTTTTAACTCTTCTACATTGCCCTCGGATAGAAGCAACCAGCGTTCAACTTCAAGATATTCTTGAGTAGTACACTCTTTTGATAAATAACGCGCTAGTAGCTCAGCTTGCATATGATGCTTAGGGTCTTTGTTTTAATTAGTAAGACAGGCAATATTCAGCCAACCCCTAAAATTTTTACAAATTTTTTTCTTGACCAAGTTGTTCTCGTAAATATCTGATTGCTTGCCCTATGTGATTCTCCACCGTTTTAACAGACAGATCAAGTACCTTGGCAATTTCCTTGTAACTGAGGCCATCTTTTCTATGCAATTCAAACACCAATCTACGCCGATCAGGCATTTTTTCCACTAGCATCCAAATGGTCATTATTCGTTTAGCATCTTCTTCAGGAAGCTCAAGTTTCTTTTGAAATCCTTCTTCCCAAATATTCATACTAGGCGAATAATCGATATGCAGATTTTCCTTCAATTTATATCTGTTGTTTTGTTTTTCTAACAGGTTCAATGCTTGATTTCGGACAGATTGATACAAATATACCTTCAATGAACTATGAATATTCCACTGATCCCTATTCCTCCAAATTTTCAAAAAAACATCTTGAACGGTATCTCGGGAGAGTTCTTTAGATCGAGTAATACTGTTAGCAAATCGAATTAAAGCGGGATGATATTCAAAAAACAATTGCTCAAATGCGGCTTGATCACCCTCACGAATAGCATCTACTAAGGATATATCTTTTATTTCAGCTTGTACCGCACTTGGATGTATCTGTATTTTTTGGCTATCAAGTGCCATTCAGTACGTATTAGTAGATTATTTGGTTTTTCCGTATTCATGTAAACACATTGTTAGAATACCAGTGTTTCATGATTTTTCGACTTGTGCTAATCTCGAAATAACTTCTTCCTAAAGAATACACCCTTTTTATTAATATTCAAGTGCTCTAGTGTATTATTTTGAAAAAACACTTCATCGCATTATTTAAAGTGTTGTTTACAGAGAGTAAAGACAAAAAAAATGACGGGGTACCACCCCGCCACTCCTATCTAAATATGCTTTATGTGCGAATGTTCAATATTCTCTAATAACCACCTCTTCTGGAGCCTGCGCCATCGGGATTACCTTTGTAATAACGAAAACGCTCGGTTGGAACCCCATTCACTGCGCCGCGCTCATATACGCCACGTCTCATTCGTTCCAAAAATTCTACTCCTTCATTCCCAGGTAAATCTTCTGGGTTGGGTCCCGTGTAATTGTCAAATGCTGAGGTGAACTGACTGATATACTTCGATCGTGATCGTACTTTATTTTCGGCATACTCCGAAATATCTACAAAGGTATTAGCCTCTCCTCCCGTAGTGCTATAAAACAAATAATCGGTAACGGTGTGTCGCTCGAGTCCTTCATTAATAATCTGACTTGGGAAAATGAGTCTCCATTCCGCAGCTCTGGCCGCATCAACGGCTAAATAAGCAGCCGA
The DNA here is from genome assembly GCA_009926145.1 of Bacteroidota bacterium. Lineage (GTDB taxonomy): Bacteria > Bacteroidota > Rhodothermia > Balneolales > Balneolaceae > UBA1275. The sequence continues at coordinate 1,912 of RFPJ01000089.1, read as the reverse complement.
TCGGTGATCTGTTTTATGCCACTGTTGATATCCATATCCTGGATCAAACGCCATGAGTGTAGTAGGTTTTAGTTTTCGAATCCACCAAACTATTTGTTTTACTACCTCTTCTTTATCCGCAAATTCCAACATGCCATCGGTATACCCTAGGTTGATGTAATTTTCTTCAGGAATTCCCAATTCAGCTAAAGCATCAACTTCTTCTTGACGTCGGATTTTTGCCAAGCGATCTCGAGTCATGGTAGGATCACCAGTCCCAACATTACCGGTAGTAAGCAACATCACGTACACCTCATTTCCATTGGCTTGTAACATAGCAAGGGTACCATGAGACTGCGCATCATCATCGGGGTGTGCCCCAATCAAGAGTATTGTTCGACCTGTCCATTCTTCAACAGGAATTTCTGGCTGAGCCATGACCATACTTGGGATTACTAGCAGGAATAACGCTAGTAAAAGATTTTTTTTCATGTGGGACTCCTATAAAATTATTGGTTATCTATTACATAGACAGAAGCCCTGCACCCTACCCCTAAAAAAAAAGCGCTTCATAATGAAACGCTTTTCAAATTCAATCCGAATGGTCAGATGATTTCGGCGAATCATCCGAGAATTTAGCACCCACAGGTGGGCGATACGGCTGAAAGGGTATTTTCAATAAATTCACCACATCATCATGTTCCTTGGGATCCATGTGCGTATCTATGCCATAAATAAGTTGAGTAGAATCCTCTACCTGAGCAAAGGTTCCAAACAGGCGATCCCATAGGGCAAATATATTCCCATAATTTGTATCGGTATAGGGTTGAGTGTAGTGGTGATGAACTTTATGCATGTTTGGCGTTACCAGAATCCAAGAAAGGGCTCTGTCCACCTTCAAAGGCAGCCGAATATTGGCATGATTAAAGTGGGTGAAAAATGCCGAAAAGGTTTGATATAAAAACACCATCCAGATAGGCGCACCAACGACAATCACTCCAAGGATGGTAAATAACATCCTAAATACCGCTTCACCAGGGTGATGTCTAAGACCCGTAGTTACATCTACATGGGTATCGCTATGATGAACCAGGTGGAACTTCCACAGAAATTTAACTTTATGTTCTACCCAATGGACCAAGTAGGCACCAAAAAAATCTAGCAGCAATACGGCTAAAATGGCCTGCACCCATAAGGGCATTGAAATCCAATGAATGAGTCCTATTTCTTGGGTATTCACCCACTCTGAACTCCATAGTAAGGCGCTGGCAAAGCCCAATCCTATAACTACAAAAAAAAGCGTCAATACCCCATTAATAAGAGCATGACGCACTTTTTGATAACCAATGTCAAAGAGTGGGAAGACCCCCTCAATGATCCAAAAGATGAAAATACCTCCCACCAAAATTCCAGCACGGAAGGTGGAAGGTATGTTTTCAAAAAAATCTAAGGCTTCTGAGACGGTTAAGTCTAATACCTCTTTAATATTTTTCCCTTTATATTTGATACTAAGTGTCTCTCGATTATATTTGCCCCCTGAGCACACATCACAAGAGACATAGATATCAGGGAGAAAATGCATCTCAACTTTTATCATGCCATCTCCCTGGCAGCTTTCACACCTTCCTCCTTTTACATTAAAGCTAAACCTACCCACCTTATAGCCCCTTGACTTAGATTCTGGCGTCATAGAAAAAAGCTCTCTAATGGGTGTAAAAATTCCCGTGTAAGTGGCTGGATTAGAGCGAGGTGTTCTTCCAATCGGACTTTGATTGATATTTACGATTTTGGTTATTTTCTCTAGGCCCTTAACATCTGCAATCGGTTTGAATGTTTTCCCCTGAAAATAATCTTCCGCAACCTTTAGCAGAATATCATTCACAAGGGTTGATTTTCCTGAGCCAGAGACTCCGGTTACAGAAGTGATAACGCC
>RFPJ01000088.1 GCA_009926145.1 Bacteroidota bacterium | reverse complement strand
GAAGGAGTTAATTCTTTTTGAATGAAATCGTATCCTAAGGTGGTACCAAAACGCCATTTTGGTGTCAAATTGAAACTGATGCTCTGAGCATTTAAGGTGGCACTTTTCAAGGGGTCGTCATTATAGCGATAGCGCCAAGAGTAGCTAAAATTTAGGCTGAAGCTCCAGGGAGAATTAAAGGGAATGACAGGTTCTTCTCCGAAAGCGGCATCTACGGGATTAAAATAACCCTGCCTAAAAGGATCATAATTACGTCGATACTTTGGGGTGATCGGCTCAATTCCACCCCCTCCTCCCCTAAAGCTGGTGCTTGCGGTAAACCGAAAGCTTTCCATTTGCGCTAGCTTATTCGAACCATTAATCAAAAAGCGATCGAAGTATCTGCCCAACGAGTCTCGTTGATAAAAGGAGAAATTCGCGCGCATATTAATGCGAACGCCTTTTATGCTGCTAGAACTTAAGGAAGCACTAAGCGGACTTTTTTTTTGGTTGATGTACCGTACAAAGTAGTGGATAAACTTAGTGAGGAGGAAAAATCTCTACCTGCCACAAATCCATTTACTTTGTCGGTGATAACTTGGTTGGTTTCTGGATCGAAACGCTTATTAATAGAACTAGGATACCAATATTCATTTAACTGAACGCCAACGGATGAGTTGATATAAGGGGAATCGATAATTTTCCCAACCGTTAGGTTTGCGCTTTGTTTTAATCCCAGTTGTATGTAGTCATTTGTGCCCGTGGCTTCACGGTATTGGCTGGGAGAAAGAAAAGCGTCAATAAAGCCTATACTAGCGGTATCGGCGTCTATTGGGCGATAATCAAAGTTGCTATCAAAATTATTGTTGTATCGTAGGGTAATGCTTTCATACCATTTGGCATTACTACCCGAACCGGAGGGTTTAAAAGGGCTTAGTGTTTTGGTCGAAAAGGTAAAACCGGGACCATCTAAAGAGGTTGAATTAGTAAAGAAATTTTGAACCATACTTGCGTTGGTACTAAAACTAAAGAGACCCTCTGGATCTCGATAATTATAGGCTATTCGGGAGGTAGAACTGGTCTGAGCACGATCTTCAATATTAAAGGAGTTTTGGTTAAAAAAGTCGGCAGTTCTCAAATTTACATTGGCCGAAATACTGGCATAGGGCGAGATAGTCTGTTGATGTCGTATGCCAATGGATTTGTTTATTTGGGTTGAAAAATCGGGATCGGTTGGCTCCAAACCCTGATCTCGAGAGTAACCAAGGGTAATGGCTCCGCTAAAACGATCGGCTAATCGGTATTGTGTGGAATTATTGGCATAATAAGTGCCCGAAGTAAAGACATCAGCGCTAAGCGTTGTGGTAACATAATCATTTATGTACTGAAACCATCCTAAATTATGTAGGCCAATACCTTTTGAAGCCTGAGCATCAAATACATAGGTGGGTGTAAGTAAACCCGATCGTTTCTTGTCCATTTGAGCAGGTACATAACCGAATGGGAGTACAAAGGGATAGGGAATATCAAGCACGTAGAGCCGTGCGTTAGTGAAAAAGATTTCCTCCTCATCTACCACCTTCATCTGTTTCGCTTCTAGGTAATAATAGAGGTAATCAGGAGGGCAGGTTGAATAGATTCCATCCTGAATGAACACTTCCGACTTGTTCACATTTTTGATTTTTGCCCCAATGAGTAATCCATCACTAACGTTTACTTGTGCGTCCTCAAATTTACCTTTCTCCGTTTTGTAATTGAATAGGATGCGATTGCTCTTTATTTCGTCTTCACCCATAGTTAGTACAGGCATGGTTAGACTATCTTGGAGCGAAGAACCTCTAGCTTCAACCGTAGTCGAGTCAAGATTCATATTTATTTTCCCGGCCAGTAGTGTCCCAGTTGAATGTGTTATTTTAGCGGTTCCAAACAAAAAAGCCTTTCGGCCATTGAGCAGTCGAACAATAAGTGAGTCATTTGCTTGAAAACGAACCGCATTGGCTGGCGTACCACTTCCACTATTCGCGCCATCCGTTCCTATGCCTGTTTCCATACTACCAACATTGCTCATGCCTTGGTCGGGGGGAGCCATAACCTGTCCAAAAACTTCATAAGACCATAGGATTGTACCTATGGCTATCAAAACGGGGATTAAGAGATATTTTGGCTGGAATCGCACACTCTGCAGGATTAACTAAAGGAGTCGAATGCTAAACCAGCGGCGCCAAGAAGTGAACTATCGTTTCCTAAATCTTCGTAAACAATTTCAAAACCTTCCTGAAAAGGAGGCATCATATGTTTCTTAACTATATCGCGTGCAGGACCAAACAACCATTCACCAGCTTTGGCTACTCCTCCGCTCAATACATAGGTGCGTATATCCATCATGTGGGTATAGTTGATGATAGCATAGCCTAGGCGCTGCCCCGCTTTTTCTAGAATTTCAATGGCTAGGTTGTTTCCGGTATTCGCAGCTTGAGTTAAATCTACCGGTTCTAGTTTATCAAAGTCTTTACTAAACTTTTGGTAAAGTGGATTGTTGGGATGTTGAGTTATCATGTCCATAGCGAATCGGCTGAGGAATCGTTGACCTAAGTAGGCTTCAATGGTTCCCCGAGTTACACTGTTTGAAAGTGGTCCGTGGTAGTCTAAGATAATATGTCCTAACTCTCCGGCCATGCCACGTGAGCCCTTGAATAACTCATTATTAATGATAATTCCACCGCCTACACCCGTTCCAAGAGTAAGCATGATGAAGTGGCTGTAATTTTTTCCTACCCCAAAATGCAAAGATCCTAAGGCTGCAATGTTGGCATCATTTTCAATCCGACAAGGGAGTTTTGTTCTCTTCGTGATTTCTTCAGCGGCATTAACCCCATCTAAACTGGGTAAATTTGGAGGGTAGTAGACCGTAGTTTGATCGATGCTTACCATGCCAGGTAAGCCCATACCAATGCCCACCACACCCTCTTTTTTGCTAAGCTCCATAATGACACCAGCGATTCTATCAAGGAGATGATCTTTGCCCAATTCGGCGTGTGTGGGCGTAGAACTCTGCTCTATAATGCCGAGATCTTGGTCTACAACAGCAGCTTTTATGTTGGTGCCGCCTAAGTCAATAGCAATTGCTTTCATAAGGTATCTGAATGAGAACGGTTAATCTTTTTTCTTAATCTTGTAAACGGTTTCCCCCGGTTTTTTCATGCCATATTCCTCTCGAGCTATTTTCTCGATGAGGTCGGGGTTTTTTTCCAATGCTTCTATGTCGGATTCCAGAATTTCGGATTGCTCTTTCAACTCTTGGGTTTTCTCGATGAGCTCTTGTTTCTGTTGCTGTAGTTGCCAACGTGTTTTAAGACTATACACGTCTATAAATAAAAACCATATGAGTATTGCCAGTGCTAATAAGCCTAAGAGTATTTTTTTATTCCAACGAAGAGGATTTAGAATTTCAGCATTCATAGCATGAAATGATGGGTAATTTAAGGCACAAAATACATCATTTTAGAAATTAAACACATAAAAAAACCCCGTCCGGTTTCAAGCGAACGGGGTTGGTCAAGAGAGATTCAACATATCCTCTTGCCATAAATTATCTGAAAAAAGGCGTTGCCCATATAGGGAAAGGCAACTTATCAGTAATTTTTATGGGAGAATATATGAAAGTGAACCGGGTGGGACTCGAACCCACGACCCACGGCTTAAAAGGCAGTTGCTCTACCGACTGAGCTACCGGTTCATTCACAGACTTCAAATATACGACCTTTTACGCGTTCTTTTCAATCAAAAAAAGAAAAAATACGTGTGCATTAAAAAACGATTTGTACAGAAGATTAATAGGTGGATGTGATTTATGATGGATTAGTTTTTTCTAAAAGCAAGGAATACCGTACTATTAGTATACAAACCATTCATCCTGATCATTGGATAAATAAACTCATAGACATGGCTACCGTATTTACCCGAATTATTAATGGAGAGATTCCGTGCTATAAAATTGCAGAGAGCGATGAATTTTTTGCATTCTTAGATATTCGTCCGGTATCTAAGGGGCATACCTTGGTGATCCCCAAAAAGGAGGTAGATGTATTGTTTGATTTAGAGGAAAACGATTATCTAGGCTTAATGAAATTTGCCAAGCAGATAGCACATGCGATAGAAGTGGTGATGAAACCTGTAAGAGTAGCCTTAACGGTAGAGGGTTTGGAGGTTCCGCATGCGCATATCCATCTCATACCCATGTATGAAACGGGTGGCCCTTTTCGTTTGGGGCATTCAATTGAGTGTTCATCGGAAGAGATGAAGAAAATTGCTGATAACATAAGTAATGAGGTTGAGTTATGAATCTGTTGGTAATACATGGTCCTAATTTGAATCTTTTGGGAACCAGAGATCCAAAAACCTATGGGTCTATGAAGTTAGAAGACCTTAATGCCTATATTACTTCTGAGTTTCCTGGGCATCATATATCCTTTTTTCAGAGTAATGTTGAAGGGGAACTTATCAATAGATTACATGAGGCCCTTACCGACGGAACAGAAGCTGTGGTGGCTAATATGGGGGGATATACCCATACTTCCGTAGCATTAAGAGACGCATTGGAACCCCTTAAATGTCCAAAAGTAGAGGTTCATATGTCTAATATTCACGCCAGAGAAGAATTCCGTGAGCATTCCATTACCGGCCAAGTGATGGATGGAATTATTACTGGTTTTGGCGCGGAGAGTTATATATTAGGAATTAAAGCCATCGAACGCTCGGTTAAGTGAAAGCTTTAAAGCATTTATTCTCAGACACGTTAATCTATGGTATTAGCAGTGTTTTAGCTAGGTTTATCAACTATCTTCTAGTCCCCTTACATACCGGATTATTTGATCCTGAGGCTTATGGAGTAGTGGGTTTGGTTTATGCGTCCATAGGATTGCTTCAAGTTGTCTTTACCTTTGGTATGGAGTCCTCTTATTTGCGTTATGGGAAAGAGGATAACAAGACAGCCGATTTATTCAGCACCATTCAACGGGTACTAATCCTAA
>RFPJ01000087.1 GCA_009926145.1 Bacteroidota bacterium | reverse complement strand
TTCTAACGGCTTTGGTCATTGGTTTGAGTCTGCTGTCCATTGTACTTTTTGGTAACTTTATTGGTGCCATGTTACCTTTTATATTATCAAAACTAGGGCTAGATCCAGCGGTTTCATCAGCTCCATTTGTGGCCACTGTGGTCGATGTAAGTGGTATTATTATCTATTTTTCAATAGCCATCTTATTTTTACGGGAAATAATACTATAGTGAGACCTATCTACATTCCCATATTAAACTATGACACCCATCTAATCATAACGTATAACATTAAAAAATAGACAATCAAGTATTATGCAGGTTTACCATGATTTAGTAAAACGAGTACTCGAGAATGGCGTACGTAAAGAAAACAGAACAGGAACGGATACTATTTCTAATTTTGCCGAATTTTATAAGGTAGATCTTTCGGAGGGTTTCCCATTGTTAACCACCAAAAAAGTTTTCTTCAAATCGGTTATACTAGAACTTTTATGGTACTTACGGGGTGAAGATCATATTCGTTGGTTGAGGGATGAGAATAATGTGCATATTTGGGATGCTTGGGCTGATGAGGATGGGCATGTGGGTCCTATTTATCCTGTTCTTTGGAGAAGGTTTCCCTACCTACAACAGCATCAGAACGAAGATGGTACTACCGAGTGGAGGAGGGAAGAGTTTGATCAAGTAAAGAATGCTATTCATATGCTCAAAACAAATCCAAATTCGAGACGAATCGTTGTGAGTACATGGCATCCTGGTTTGTTACCTCAGATGGCCTTACCACCATGTCATATCATGTACATCTTTAATGTATCAAATGGAAAGCTCAATTGTCATCTCACACAACGTTCTGGGGATATAGCTCTTGGTATACCTTTTAACTTGGCTTGTTATTCTGCATTGACCATGGCTATTGCTCAGGAAGTTGGCTTAGAACCTGGAACCTTTGCTCATACCATAGTAGACGCGCATATCTACGTCAATCACATCGACGGGTTGAAGGAACAGCTTACTCGAACCCCAAGAGCGTTACCACAATTGAAGATTGCAAATAAATCTATTGACGATCTTGAATTCGGTGATTTCGAGCTCATTGGTTACGATCCTGATCCACTTATTCGTTTTGAAGTAGCCGTATAATCGATAAACTATGATGAAGATTATAATAATTGCAGCCCATGATCCTAATTTGGTTATAGGAAACGAGGGGAAATTACCCTGGCATTATTCTGAAGATCTTAAGCATTTTAAATCCATAACTACGGGGCATCCCATTGTAATGGGTAGAGGGGTGTTTGAAGAGTTGGGAGAAAAGCCACTCCCTAATCGTCAGAATATTGTTCTAAGCACTACAAGGAACTATGATAATGTAGCTTGTTATACTTCAATGGAGCAAGCTTTAGAGGCCATTGAACGAGAAGGTTCGTCGGTTGTCTACATTATAGGAGGAGGCGTCGTATATGAACAAATCCTACATAGAGCTCATGAGTTAATCATTACTCTCATTCATAAGGAATTTAAAGGGGATACTTTTTTTCCAGAATATCGTGATCAAATTGGTACCCGATGGGAAGAAACGGAACGAACTGATTACGACCATCTTAGCTTTATAAGCTATAAGAGAATAGAAAGCAATTAGGTTTAATTACGGCAAAAAAAAGGCCTAAATAAAGTATATCGGCTTATTTTGGATGCACGATGAAATACTTTTCAACGGATTCAGTGAGCGCAATAATGCTCTTCGTATCAGATGCTTTTGAGAATTCTACGGCTACATCGTTTTCTAGTATCCAAATACCATCACTTTTGTATTTGTAAGCTTCCGTCGTACTTTTTTCTATACTGAAGTAGTAATCAATAGATGAATCATCTATGGCTAAGCCCTGTTCATTCAAGTTTTTTATGGATGATATTTTAAGTGCTTCAACCTGTTTTTTTGTTGGTTTTTTTTCGAAAAAAGTGGTTCGAAATAGGGACCTATTCAAAAACCGGGTGCATAAATCTGCTAAAATAGGGTCAGATGAAAACTGCCAAGCCTTAATGCTTTGATATACATCATAATCATCTAGTTGAGCATAGGCGTCTATTACTTTTTTGGAGATGGTTTTTTCAGCAGACGGTTGTTCGCGCAAAAAATATTCGAGTTGTAAGCTACCTTTGGGAATCTCAGTATTAGTAATCATCAAATCCGAGACCCTTCGAAATATAGACCGAATTAATGCATCGGCTCCTAATACCGTTTTGTGCAAGTACACTTGCATGTACATCAATCTTCTGGAAATGATATAATTCTCAATGGCATAGATACCCTTTTTTTCGATTACAATGGTACCCTTGTGTACTCTCATGGTTTTAAGTATACGCTGTATTCCTACAGAACCTTCGGAAACACCTGTGAAGAAACTATCCCGTTTTAAATAGTCTAATCGGTCCAAGTCTAATTGAGAGGAAACCAATTGATGTAAGAATTTTTTAGGGTGTTTGTCTGTGAATATTTCAATGGCTGTGTCTAGTGCCCCATTAAATTGCTTGTTCAATTCATGCATGATAGCCAAACTCATCATTTCATGATTGAAATCTTGTAGTAGTGAGTGTTCAAGTGTGTGAGAAAGAGGACCATGACCCACATCATGTAGTAATAGAGCTATAAGAGTGCCTTCAAATTCGGAATTACTGATAGTGGTATCTTTTTCACGAAGATTTTTTAGTACTCGTTGCCCCAATTCAAGTGCTCCGAGTGCATGAGAAAAACGAGAGTGTTCGGCCGCTGGGAATACTAAGTAACCCAAACCTAGTTGTCTAATTCTACGAAGTCTTTGAACATAGGGGTGATCGATAAGCTGAAGGATAATACCTTTGGGCACAGAAATGAATCCATGGACTGGGTCATTAAATATTTTATATCGGGTACTTTTATCCATTCTCTAGCTTTATTAATGATCTAAAGATAACAAAAAAGTCTCCAACCCTTTTACCTCTGGCAGAGGGGCAGGACGTTGAGTTTGGAGATCAATCCACACCCCTGTTGTTTCTGCAATGGCATGTAACTTATGAGTACTCTTGGAGTATATCCCTTGTAGGGCGGATACTCGGACTCGTTCAACCCGAATAATCCCACTTCCGATGAGAAGTACCTCGGGGTATGTGATAGGAGCGATATAATCTATTTTTGCTTGCCGTAATACAAAGCTTTTACCCTCTGAAATGTCGTTCATCCATTCGGGAATCTGTTGCACAAAATTCAGCCGAGCTTCTTCAAAATAACTGTTAAAAACAGCATTGTTCACATGATTTAGGGCGTCTAAATCGTTGAAGCGAACAGGTAGTTCAATCCAGTGCTTGAACGCATCATGGTTATAAACTTTGGGAATCATAGGATTGAGTTAATTATCTGTTCATCAAAGAAGGTGAATTCCGTATATTAAGGCAAAGTTAACGTAATTTTAACATAAATGATGAATCCTTCTGAATTACAGTTTCTAGAACGCTTACTAACCACTCCGAGTCCAACCGGCTATGAATCAGAAGGAGTGAAAGTCTGGAAACAATATACCGAGCAATTTTCTGATGAGATCATTACCGACGCCTACGGGTCATGCGCTGCTCGTTTACAAGTAGGAGAAGAGAATAGTACGGTGTTAATTGAAGCTCATTGCGATGAAATTGGCATGGTGGTACAGCACATAAGTGAACAGGGTTTTGTGTACGTTAATAAGTTAGGGGGTAGTGACTCGACCATTGCTAGGGCAAAAAAAGTGATCATACATAACAGAAATGGACAGGTTTCGGGCGTTACGGGTAATACCGCCATTCACCTTCAGACCAATAAAAATGGAGGCGGTAAAGAACCCTCTTGGAAAGATATCTATGTAGATATTGGTGTTAGCAGTAGAGAGGAGGCATTAGAGCTCGTTCAAATCGGAGACCCAATTACCTACGAAGCTAGTTTTGAGTTTTTGAACGATGATATTATTACGGCTCGAGCGTTAGATAATCGAATTGGAGGGTTCATTATTGCTGAAGTACTTCGCAAATTATCTCTTGAGCGAGATCGGCTAGCCGTTAATGTGATAGCCGTTAATTCTGTTCAGGAGGAGGTGGGTGGTTTTGGCGCACGTATGATGACCTATCGATTAGATCCAGATATTGCACTTGTTACGGATGTTACTCATGCCACCGACACTCCTGGGATAGATCAAAAAGAACACGGTACCGTGCTGGACCTAGTATTCAACATGGTGGAGCCAATCATCCCAGTCTTGTTCGTTATTTAGAAGATGTGGCAAAATCTAAAGAGATCCATATTCAGCATGAAGCCACTAGTGTGCGAACAGGGACAGACACAGATAGTATTTTTTATCAAAAGACCGGAGTTCCTTCGGCCTTGATTTCACTACCTTTACGATATATGCATTCTCCGGTTGAAATCTGTTCACTCCAAGATGTTCATGCTCTTATAGACCTTATGTTTGAAGCGGTAATGGGTTTTACAAAAGATCAAACATTCACCGTGCATTAACGCTATGTTCGGATAATAGCCTTTTCAATACGATTGATAAGGGCATCCTTCATTGGATGTTGGTATTCTGAACTTCTGATATCCTCGATGTAGATGGTTTCCAGATTATTATGATCAGCCCTTCTGAAACAATCATATAAATTCTTTGCAAATGCCAACCAATCTCCATGCCAATCTAGATGTTCAAAATAAGTGAGTGTCTCAGTAGTAGTGGTGTTTGTTGAAAAGTTGTTCAGAGAAATCAACATACATGCATCCTTTTCAATCATTGAAGGATTTTGTGGCATCCATTGGACTCGTGCATTGGGCGCGTAATGACGATATTTCTGGCCGGGACTACGAGGAGCAGCATGGGCAGGTTCAACCCGGGTGGAAAGGGGGGCTATAGCACATAAGTCTTCTGCGGTTATTGCACCAGGTCGATGAATTATGAGTTCATTATTCAATATTTCAACAACTGTAGACTCAAGACCGTAATCACATGACCCGCCGTCTAAAATGGCAATTTCAGAACCAAAATCCTCGTAAACATG
>RFPJ01000086.1 GCA_009926145.1 Bacteroidota bacterium | reverse complement strand
GCTGCCCACACATGCGCCATTTGGCGAGGGGAGCGTTGATTATGAAGTCAGGGGTAAATGGTTTAAACGAGCGTCCTCAAGTGGAGAATCGACGATAAGATGGGGGGGACTTCCTAAAACAGGAATCGTAAACAGCTCAGATGCTTACCTAAATATAGGCCTTGGTTCTGACCGTCTTGGTGGAGCTAAGTACGGTTCACTTTATGAAGGGGTAGAGCTAAAGATCGTAGGTGAACGTGAGGGCTTATATAACGTGCAATTGAGCCCCAGTTTACATGCATGGATACCTACTCGTTTTGTTGATCTCGAAGAAGGATATTATGGGCCGGAGCAAGTACTAACGGGTAACATTCGAATTTCGGGACCTGGTTTAGCTGGGAATACCACTGATGATCATGATGTTATTACAGTGTCTTTAGGTAAGCGATTACCGTACATCATTCACACCGAATTAGATCCCAATACCATTGTGGTTGATATTTTTGGAGCCACCAGTAATACTAATTGGAAAATTCTCTATGATCATGCCGAAGGTATTAACGAGCTTCGATGGCAACAAATTGAAGATAATAGGTTTCGATTAATCATTGATATCGCCCATAAGCGACATTGGGGATATGATGTACGATACGGTTGGGGTGGGCAAATGCAAATTATGGTTAAATACCCACCTACCATAGAAGATGCTACCAAACCTCTTACCAATAGAGTAATTGCTGTAGATGCTGGTCATGGTGGCCGTAACAATGGCTCATTAGGGGCTACGGGTACCATGGAGAAAGAAGTTACCTTGGCTATCTCAAAAAAATTACAAGAGCTACTCGAAGAGGCAGGAGCAAAAGTAGTGATGACTCGAACCGATGATTCCTACCTTTATATGAGCGAACGAGCAGAAATTATTCGTAAAGCTGGTGCCGAATTACTGGTAAGTATTCATGCTAATTCCATAGGATACACCACAGATCCTAGAGAAATGAAAGGAACGGGTGCTTTTTATAAACACATGGCGTATAAACCACTTGCAGAAGTGATGTATAAAAAAATGCGAGAACTCGGTTTTGAAGACTATGGTTTAACGGGAAGTTTTAATTTTTCGCTAAACGCGCCTACTGATTTCCCAAATGTACTGGTTGAAACTGCTTTCATGTCGAACCCAGAAGAGGAAATCATCTTATTGGATCCTTATTATCAGCGAAAAATGGCCGCCCAAATTGTGGAAGGACTTATAGAATATTACAATGCCTTTGCAGCTTGGCCACATGAATCGCTTCAAATGAACGATTAACAGAGTTAGGATCTATTTAATCAGCGTCATTTTCTGAGTTCTTACTCCTTTGGCACTTTCTAATTGATACAAGTAGACTCCGCTAGCCAAATTGGCGGCATTAAAAGTATATTGATGGTGCCCGGCAGGTAAGATATCCTGAATCAGTACTTCAATTTCTCTACCCAAAAGGTCATAGACCACTAAACGTACACGCTCGGATTCTGGTAAACTAAAGGACACTTGAGTACTTGGATTAAATGGGTTGGGATAGTTTTGGTACAGCTCAATCGTAACAGGAATATCTGAAGATGTATTTTCTTCTTCGGGTTCGTTGGCAATGGGGGTGGCAACCGTAGCCACTCTTAAATCATCAAACAGGATAAATCCTTCTGCTGAATTTCCCTCGGTATAGGATAATTGAAAACTGTCGATGTAGACATTTCCATTTAATGTTCCGTTACCATTAACCCATCCTACAATAGGATCGCTGGCAAGATTCCAACTTATTAATTTCCATCCTATCCAATCCACGTTATACCATTGGCTTCCCTCTAGTTGCCCATTCCCATCTCTGAGCATAAACCGAAATGGATTCCCCGAACCATCTCCAAATACATACACTTGTAGCAGCGAGCTATTACTAAAATTAGGAGAACTTGAATTTCTATACACGCGTATTAGATGTTCACTTTCAGAGGTATTCCAACCATAATTAATTCTCATGGCTTGTGGACTATCCGTAAGAAGATTGGTCCAAGCAGTTTCACTCACTCGCTCGGTTTCCTCGGGAGAATAACCTGTGGTACTACCGCTTTGAGATGGGTGCCACCAAGGCGAGAAATCTCCATCGAAGGTATCTATAACCCGCGACACTTGAATTCCTTGGGTAGTGGTAGGAAAGCTTTTCAGTATGCCTTTACCGATGGCATTACCTAAGGTATCACTGATATTTTTGGAAATACTTAGCAGGTGATAAGTGTTTGGCAGCAGGGGTTCGGATACAAAGTAATTCAGAACACTCTCCGTCCCCACTTCATAATAGGCTAATGTACCTGGTATGCGTCGACCTTGGGTAAGATAGTACATAGTCGTAGAATCAAAGGCTGCAGAATCTAAGGGTTCATTAAATCGGATGGAAGCAATAGGGAATTGGTCTAGGCCGACCGAAGCACTTGGAAATACATCTGAGCTTATGGGAGCCATAATGTCGGCAGGAGAGGTCTTTATAGTACGTTGATAATCATCTCCTGGATCGCCATCACCATTACCATCTAAGCCATGCTTGTAAGGTGAGTCATCATGAGCTGTGGCTTGTATAAGGAGTGTATATTCGGTCACAAATGCGAATTTATCGGTAGCAATGCGTAGGCTAGATGAGCTTGGCCAACTTAGGTTGAGGCCTCCCTCAATTTCAGGTGTGATTTGCAATGCGGCTTCAACAGAAGCTTGATCCATACTTCTGCTAAATTCAATTACCAGAGGCTCCCCAATATCTAAACTTTCTTCTTGATCAACGGATACCGATAAAATATAGGGCTCAATATTTGAATACAATTCATGGTCGAGAAAACTAAAATCATCCGTTTTTATGTCCAATTCTAAGGTGTCAGCATAATAACCTTCTGCCTCAATAATGACCTGTTGTGGTCCGTTAGGCAAATCTTCTAAGTAATAAAATCCATTGGATAAGGCTTCCTCACGGGATGAATAATCCGAAAACAAGGATTCAAAGGTATCGGTGGTATAGCTTTTGCCTGCAATGTGAATGGTTGCACCATTAAGTCCTTTTCCCGTAGCAGCATCCGATATCACACCTGTAGCAATACCTACTACAGGTCGATCTGAAACCCCCATATACGACAATATGGACCAAAAATGAGATTGGGCCTCTAATCGTTTAAACTCAGCATTCATATTCAATTGTTGCTGCCGAGGATTGGTATGAAAGCCTCCCTCACTTAAAACAGATGCCATACTTGATTCCCGGTTTACATGCAGATACGGATACTGTCGATCATGGCTATATACAGAGCCACCTAAATAAAAATTGCGATCGGCATAATTACCTCTGGTACCAATTCGCATAGCTGCACTTAAATTGGTAGTCATAAAATCACCCATTGATTTTCCACCTTTGGGGTTTTTTTCAACCGTAGAGCCTTGAGACCGCCATCCTCCGTGCAATAATAATGTACTATTGGCAGAAGAAGGGCCCGCATCACTGTGTATAGAATGAAAAAAATCGGCTCCCAGAGCGTTGGCTCTATCCGTACGCTGGGATAAATTCACCGATACCTGATCGTCCATTCGACTCATATACACCGTATCGATATCGGTATTGCTAAGGAGCATCTCTCGCAAAGCGAGCCCGACTCGAAGTACTTTATGGGCTTCGGAGTAGTTATAAAGTCCTTGATTTTCAGTTCGGCTATGACCTGGATCCAAAAATATGGTCCACCCATCTAGTCCGGTTACTTCTTGTGCGTGAATGGTGGTTGGTAGCGTTAGGCTTAGGATTAAGATTAAGCATAAGGACGTGATAGAAATGGAAAAACGTTCATTCATGTGTTTGTAAACCGATGGAAAAAATTAAAATATTATGTACAAGTGCTTAATTTATCGCCATTAAATAGATATGACCTGATACAGGATCATTGAAAATAATGGCGTCGCCATAAGGTGACCAATGTGGATTTAATGCGATGAGTGGCGTGTGTTCGGTAATAGGGTAGGAGGCCATCTCATCAGCCGCATATACAACTAGGTCCGATTTGGTAAACGCGTAGCCATTATCCTCGGTGACCATCGCTACGATATATCGGCTGTCAGGTGACCAATCGGCCCTATATGCTTTTCCCAAATAGCGTAACTGTTCCCCATCGGCATTCATCACGTACAATCCCTCACCATAAAGCTCAAAAACAACTTTTTTTCCATCGGGCGAATAACGTAGATTCAAAATTTTAGCCTCTACATCCTCAAAAGGATCCAAGGTTTCTAGAATTTCTGCTCGGTCATTGATTCGAGTAATCCGTTCATTAATCACGACTAATTTTTCTAAATCATTGGGAATGGCTGGCTTCAAACGTTCGGGTAACTCTACTCCTGTATTAGCCGTTACCATACCATTTCTCGACATGATTAAGGCTGATTTTTGGAATCCAAGCCATTCTGGAGCACCCTGATAACCCGTACTATAATCAGTCAAACGTGAATAGCTACCTTCCTCAAGACCATATAATTGAAGTGCACTCATTTTTTTTCGGTCCTTGAATATATGATGAGTCGATAAGATCCATTCTCCATCCAATGACCACTTATAATCGAAACCCGCTTGAACATTGGTGATTTTTCGGATATTCTGAACTTTTAGGCTATCTAATGGGGTGTAATCGGCTACCCATAAACCAAAATGATTGGGGCCAGTAAAGGCTATATGTTCTCCATCAGGAGAAAAACGAGCATTCATGAGAGGTAATTCTGTACCCCGGATGAGTTCCTGAGGTTCACTCGGGTTGAATAGACCGGTTTCCGGTTCAGAGTCATATTGCGTTAAATCATTTGCTGAAGTGACTTGAGCATAAACGCTTACTTCAAGTATCAGTCCTAAGGCAAGTAGGATCGTAAGATGATGAAATAATTGGGTTTTTGAGGTGACTTTTGTCATATGCTATAATCTATTGGATGATGAATACTCGATTAAGATTAGGCCTCTTTCTTCTTGCCAAAATCTTTTTCAATTCGGATAAAAGGGGTGATGATAACTATGGGTATGGCTGATAGTAAGACC
>RFPJ01000085.1 GCA_009926145.1 Bacteroidota bacterium | reverse complement strand
GTATTTGCTCTGTTTATTTTCTTTGGTCTAGGTATCCTTTTTTATTTAAAAGGAGACAAAATTCAACAAATTGTTACCGAAAAATCAAGAGTAACTGACATACGATCAGCCACCATTATTGACTTTATCTATGCTGTTTTACTCATCTACAAACTAACCGTGAGTACAGTACCCATGAGTACAACTTGGGTATTTTTAGGCCTACTAGCAGGACGAGAAGTGGGGATGAGTCTTACCGGGAAGGGCGTCCATCTTGGGCATCCTATGCCAAAAGTGCTCAAAATGGTCTTTCGAGATTTGAGTTATGCTCTATTTGGGCTATTTATTTCTATTGTACTAGCGGTTTCCATCAACGAAGACGTTCGAAGAGAAATTTTCAGTTTATTTAGTTTTTAGGGAACGATTCTTTAAATATCCAACTTGTTATGACAAATAATTTGTCTATATTGGTATATGCGTTTATTTATTTACATATCAATTCTACTGGTTTCATGTACAGAAATGTCTCTTGAAGAACCTTTTCAAGGTGTAGAGAAAATGGTATCGGGTGGAGAAGTAGAAATAACACAGCTTTCAGATGGCCGTATAAAACTAGAGGCAAAAGGCTATGATATGCATACCTTTCGTAAATGGACCGGGGATTTAGATACTGATGAGAATCCCCTTTATATCAGCAAGGTTGATGAAGCTATTAAATTAAAACCCACATTTGAACAGATACTTAACCTACATGAAAATAATCATACTATTACTTGTAGTGATGCTTTAATTGGCGATGTGGCTAAATTTGATGGAGTTGAAATTACTGTTGCTGACAAAGAAACCGTTTTAAATTACATTTCTGAAGCAAAGCCATTAAATACTCTATGTACAAGCAAAATAGAGGGTGAAATTAATCACCTTTTTGATGATGTAATGGAAAAATATGGTAGCTGGGACTATGCAGGGGACATAACTCACTGGGATATTAGTAATGTCACAAGCGCAGATTTTTTATTCAGCAAATCAGACTTTAATCAAAATATAGCAGATTGGAATGTCTCGAACATTACCAGCATGAATATGATGTTCTGCTTTGCAACTGAATTCAATCATAATTTAAATAAATGGAATGTCTCCAAAGCTGAAAGTTTAGTTGGTATGTTTTTAGGTGCAAGAAATTTTAAGGGAGAAATACATGATTGGAAACTGAATTCGGCACAAAATCTTGATCAGATGTTCAAGCTTACAACTTCATACAATCATGACCTGAGCACCATGTGTATTGAATCAGTTAATACTGAACCTAAAGAATTCGCATTAGGCAGTGCTCTTACTAAAGACCGATTCCCAAAATGGGGAAATTGTAAAAACTAGAAAAGCCTTTTTCTATAATCAGATATTTTTTTAGTTTATGATTTAACATAAATATGTTAAATCATAAATTGTGCTCCTATGAAGAGAGTTTTTTTTACTGTAGTATCTTTTCTAATTCTAACTATTACTACAGAGATTAAAGGTCAAAGCAGTAATTTTTATTTAGCCGAAAACGGTATAACAATCATGTGTCCAGAAGCTGCTGTTGGTGACTCGGCAGAAGTTAATGGAGTTACGTACACAAAGGTAGACAAATCTTCCCTCACTCCATCTAATGCCTCTACTAGTTGCGTTACGGGTATAACCGATTTCAGTTATACATTCGAAACCGATACGACTTTTAATGAAGATATTAGTCATTGGGATATGAGTATGGCAACCTCTATTGCACATATGTTCCATGATGCAACTGAATTCAATCAGGATATTTCTAGTTGGGATGTGAGCAATGTAACATCGATGATGCACACCTTTAAAAACGCTCAGTCATTCAATCAAGATATTTCTAATTGGGATGTGTCTAAAGTCACCAATATGATGCAAACCTTCGAAGATGCCTATGCATTCAATCAGGATATATCTAATTGGGATGTAAGTAATGTTACAAATATGACTTTCACATTTTGTAGGGCTACAGCATTCAATCAAGATATAAGCAAATGGGATATGAGTAATGTAACAACCATGTTCGGCATGTTTGTTGGTTCTGCTTCATTTAATCAAAATATCTCAACATGGGACGTTAGCAACGTTACTAACATGAGACGTATGTTCTTCAACTCAAAGGTTTTTAACCAGGATATAAGTAACTGGAACACCTCAAATGTTGAGAATATGGAAAGCATGTTTAGAAACAATCCATCATTTGACCAAAATTTAAAAAACTGGAATGTGAGTTCCGTTAAAAACCTAAGTAATGTGTTTACGTCCAGTAATATTTCAAACGACACCTACACTGAGGTAATTATATCTTGGGCAAAACAAAATGTTCAAGATAGTGTAGTTTTTGGAGGAGCTGACAAAAAGTATTTAGAGTCAGCTATGGATGCTGTGTCTTCTCTAGTAACGGATAAATACTGGGTATTTCAAGATGGCGGTTTAGATATGAATTCTCCCAGTGAACTCATACCTACTACAAATTCACACTTAAAATTCTCTGAACCAATTTCCTTTAGCTGGGATAGTGTTAAATGGGCTAATGAGTTTGAACTATTGATCTCAAGTAAAATGACGCTTGAGGACACTCTTTATCATATGCCTAATCTGAACTTAAATCGTTTCACTGTTTCATTATCAGATATTGATGCAGATTCTATTTACTGGACAATTCGTGCAATAAAAACAGAGTCAAAAGGCGTTAAAGGTCTATCAGAATGGGCCAGCCCTCAATTACTAATAAGATCTACTTCTACCAACACTCTCGAAGATATAAAAACAATCAGTCCATTATATTTAGAAGTATATCCAAATTATCCGAATCCATTCAACCCTACAACCAACGTTGATTTTAAAATTAGTCAAGCCTCAGAAGTAACCTATAAGTTATATTCTATTCATGGCCAGTTATTATATGAGGGTTCAGAAACCTATGGAGCAGGATTGCACACTATCCGTTTAGATCTAAAAGATTACGTAACAGGTACTTATCTACTTAGAATTACTTCTAATTCGTTTACTGAATCTTTAATACTACAACTAATTAAATAATGTGGTTTATTCTGGGTGTTTATCTAATTCTTACACCTATTAATGAATCTAGGATTGCAAGTTTTACCTTACACGAAAATGGTGTCACCATTCTATGTGATGATGCAAATATTGGTGACTCTGGTGAAATTAATGGAATAACCTATACCAAGAGAAAAGCAAATCAAATTTCTGTTGACAACGCATCTAGTTCCTGTACATCGGGTATTGATGATTTCAGCTTTCTTTTTGAAGGTAAAACAAAATTCAACGAAGACATCTCACACTGGGATGTGAGTGATGCTTACACCTTTGAAGCTATGTTTAGAAACGCAAGAAGCTTCAACCAAGATATCTCGCACTGGGATATGTCTAACGCTATTTTTACCTCTTCTATGTTTGAAATGGCTCTTGCATTTAACCAAGATATCAGTAATTGGAATGTATTTAGTTTATGCTTTGCTACTGATATGTTTTTAGGCGCACGGTCATTTAATCAAGACCTTAATAATTGGGATACAAGAAGTTTTATCGATATAGGTCGTATGCTAAAAGATGCCGAATCCTTTGATAGCGATCTAAGTAATTGGAAAATTAAGAATGTAATCTATTTGAATGAATTGCTTGTTGGTACAGCAACAAGTCCAGAACATTATTCAAAACTATTGATGTCATGGTCAAACCAAGAACCTAAAAGAGAATTAGTCTTCAATTCAAATGGTTTGAAATATTTACCCCTAGCTATCGAAGCTCGAAATAAATTAGTATCTAATTATGCATGGGAAATCAATGACAATGGGATGAAACTTGATGAATTTGAAGAAGGTTCTGTATATCCGGAAGATAATCGCGCCATTACAGATTCAAAAATTCAATTTCGTTGGAGTCATATCCCATACAGTACCCATTACAATCTTCAATTGAGTAAAGAAGAGAACTTTTCAAGTACAATATTAGATACATTAATTTTAAACTCCAATGAATTATCATATACTCTGAATAATGATGATATAACCGATGAACTACATTGGCAAATACAGGCCTTATACATTAATGATTCCAAGATCAGTGGCAATAATAATTGGTTAAGTAGACAACTTAATGCAAAAGCTTTAAGTACAATTGATGATCTAGAATTAGAAGAGATGGTTATAGGATTAAGTAACTATCCGAACCCTTTCAACCCGAAAACTACCCTATCTTTTGAATTATCGAAGCCGTCAAATGTTAGGTTGAGTGTATATAATGCCAACGGACATCTAGTTACTCACATTCTAAAGGGTACCATTCTGTCAAAAGGAACTCACCAATTCAATTGGGATGCTTCCGGTTTATCTAGTGGAATATATTTTGTTCAACTGATTGCTAATGATGCTGTTAGGATTCTACCTATTAGTTTGATCAAATAAATTAACCTTTTTATTTATGTAGATAGCTTGCATATTCCTAAATCTAGTAACAAATGATTTAGGAGTATGATATTACATCTAATAGATTGGTGGATCATAGGTGTTTTTTTCTTCATCCTTTTAGGTATAGGATGGGTTGCCGCTCAGTCAGCAGGGAAAAATACCACAGAGTATTTTTTAGGCGGACGAAATATGCCTTGGTGGTTACTTGGGATATCTATGGTGGCTACTACTTTTTCTGCAGATACCCCCAATTTAGTAACTGGATTAGTTCGTGAGGGTGGTGTAGCCAATAACTGGGCTTGGTGGGCTTTTTTAATCACCGGAATGGTCACAGTTTTTGTGTATGCAAAATTATGGCGTCGTTCGGAGGTAGTCACCGATTTGGGTCTTTACGAAATGCGCTATGGGGGCAAAGCGGCTTCCTTCCTCAGGGGATTTCGTGCCTTGTATTTAGGCGTTTTATTCAATTGCCTAATCATGGGTACGGTGATGTTGGCCGGGATCAAAATTGGCTCTATCATGTTGGGGTTAGAACCTTGGATTATTGTAGCATCCATATCGGTAATTGTTGTGATCTACTCTTCACTTGGTGGTATTAAAGGAGTTAT
>RFPJ01000084.1 GCA_009926145.1 Bacteroidota bacterium | reverse complement strand
AGACACGGGTAAATTCTCATAACTTTTTTCGGATTGAAAACGATGAATCAGCCCCCAGGTCCAAGAATTGTTCTCATAGTACAGTCCGTTTTCTCCAAAAACAGGAGCCGCATGTCGTGCCGGACTTGTGCTACCATCATCGAGCTCTTCTATACCATTTTGTACGCTTACACTGGAAGATAAGCGCAAATTTTTTGAAATCTCGGCCTCTACAGACAGTTGTCCTCCATAAACCCGGGCATAGGCTGCATTTTGTATCGCTTGTATCTGACTTTCAATACCATCGTAAAGCATGGTTGATTGGCCATTGAGTAAGAAATTTCGACGCACCATGGCATTATTTAAGCGGGTCCAATACGCATTGACTTCTATTTTGATTCCGGCATTTACCTTATGCGCCACCCCGAAATCGGCATTCCAAGCATATTCTGCTTCAAGGTCTGTATTGGGAACCGTCACAGCGCCGGGTTCTGAATCAAACACCTTACCCATATCATCTACATTGGGTGCGCGAAAGGCCGTGCCCATGGTCCACTTAATGATCCAATCGTCATTGGGACGCGAAATCAACCCAATGGAGCCAACCAACGCTTGGTCATTTAGCTGTGCTCGATCTTGAACCAATAATTGAAAAACATCTGAGTTGGCGAAATTAGCATCTATTGAAAATGCGTTGAATCGAAGCCCCATCTGAAGTCTTAGATTCTGTTTTAACCCCCAATCACTATGGGCAAAAATTGCCAAAGAACTCCATTCAGCGTCTGGATAACGTGGCAAAATACCTTGCGTTTGAGAGCTCCCTAGATTCTGTTCAAATGCGGTTGATTGCACATCGTTTACAATCCATTCGGCACCATAACTGAGAATATGATCATTTCTAAGCCATTTAATCGCGTCGAATTGTACCGACTTTGCCTCTACTTCTTCTAGGTGAAGTTGCTCTTGTAGACTTCCAAAATTTCGGGTGATTCGACTTTCTTTAAAGGTTTGAAGTGCTGTTTTTACCATGAATTCATCATACAAAGCCAAACGATCGGTTCCTCTATGGTTTACCGAAAAGACATGCATATCCCATGCCTGCGGGCCATAATCCCATCGGGCGTAGCGTGGCAACTCATTAAGTGTTCTCAAATGCCTATCATAACGACCGTATTCAGAGGTTTCCGAAAAATGATACCCATAGTTCAATTCAAGATCTTGAGTGGGTTTCCAACGTAATTTCTGCATTGCATTCCATTGCGAATAACCCGAGGGATTTTGAAGTAGTGGGTCGGATTGCGTGAGCACTTTATCGGGGACTTCGCCCGGCATAATGCTATTAAAAGATCCCTTCCATTCTTCTACATAGGTTGATTTCACATACTCTTCAGGTCCTTTTGTGCCCTGTTTCAAGTGATCATAGTTCCAACGGCTTACACTGCCAACCCAAGCCCACTTTTTCCAAGACAGACCAAGATCTAGGTGACCCGTCTGTTCGTTATTAGCACTGGTTGAACGGACAGACGCACGACCTGAGGTCTTCGGATTGTACCATTTTCGAGTAGAATCAATAGCCAAAGATGGTGTAAGGGTTTCAAAACTCATCACCCCACCTATAGCATCGCTGCCATACATCACCGAACTCGGGCCAAACAATACCTCTGTTCGCTCCATAACAAATGGGTCCAAATTGATCACATTTTGGATATTTCCCGCTCTAAAAATGGCTGAATTCATCCGTATTCCGTCAACCGTATACAATAATCGATTGGTGGCAAAACCACGGATCATCGGGCTCCCCCCACCTTGCTGGCTTTTTTGAATAAATACCTTTCCACCCAATCCCAGTGCATCGGCCATGGTTTGAGGCTGCTGCGCCTCTAATTGTTGGGGGTCAATAACGGTTATGGCTTGCGCCACCGTTGTATAATTTTGCCTCCACCGGGTTGCTGACACCACCAAATCTTCTAACTGCACAGATTCTTTGGAAAGAATGAGCGCGGGAAGGGTATTCAACAGCTGCTCATAACTAAGCAAAAGCGGGCGATAACCAATGGCGTTTATTTGAATGTTATCTATACCTTTGAACCGGGTTATACTCAATTCCCCATCGGCATTACTTACTTCATAAATGGCTTGATTAGGTACCCAAAAAGCAACACCTGCAATCGGGCGTTGATCGTCCGCATCCAAAACTTGAAGATTTTGGGCGTAAAGCGCTCCTGAGACAAACTGAAAAAACAGACCGAACAGGACGAATGTAAACCTTAATAGCTGATTCCTAGGCATGTATAAATATACAGCTATTTAAAAGGAGGGTAAGTGGGTGTATTAATTTTTTACTTTTCCTAAAAGATAGGATAGACGGATGGGTTCTTCTAAACGCTCAATAGCATAACGAAGCATGGTTCGTGGCATCTGAGTATAGTGATTATTTAAAAACTCTAAGAGTACCGATTCATCCATTTTCCCGGCTTCTCGTAACATCCAACCAACCGCTTTATGAATAAGGTCATGAGGGTGATTCAACAGAAGCTCTGCCATATGTAAGATGGTGGAAAAGTCTCCTCTTTTTATAAACCTGTAGGTCGTAACTACGGCAATGCGAGTCTCCCAAAGGTCACTCGACTGAGCCCATTCTATGAGTAGAGAACGGTCTCTCTCCCAAAACCAATCTCCTAATATTTTATGAGCGGAGGTGTCAACTAGATCCCAGTTATTAACAAAAGCTCTATGCTCGATATAGAGATGTGCGAAATGCTCTTTTTGCTCGACTGTTTTAGCTTTTTCATACCAATGTGTGAGTATAAATAATGCGGTTAGTCGGACTTCGTGAACTTCATGAGTCATTAAATCCAACCAGCTCTGTTCATCCAATTCCCGATAAACCTTTCGGGCAATGGTGCGCAGTTGTGGCACCCGAATACCCCAAAAGATATCACCCTCTCCGTATTCACCTTTTCCGGTTTTAAAAAACCGTTGTGCGACTTCGGCATGCTTTTCACATGATTGCTTATATAGCAATTCAAGTACGTATTCAGTGGATATCATTATAGTTCGTTAGACTTAAATTCTAAGACTTAGAGTATCTAAGCCTAACCAAAAACACAAATAATAAGTTATAATACCTATTAATTACTAATCTAAACTCACCCAAATATTGGATTTATTATCAGGAGATTCTAATAAAAGCTTAATCCATTTTTTATTATCAAATTCAAAACCACTATTTGTTATCGAGTCTGGGATAAGCCATTCATATTGCCCTCTTGATAAACTCACCACTCCAATTGACTCATACACATCCATTCCTCCTGTAGAAAATTCATTTGACAAACTATAGTATAAATTACCCATTACACTATCGCTTACCCCATAATATTCCCAATCTAATAAGATCGTATTCTTTTCATTGTTTACTTGTGAAGATAGATGTGAAGTCAAAACGGGACCAATGAATGGCAGACCATCTAATTCAAATTCAATCTCAGACGGTATCGATATATTAAGATGACGGGCTATAGAAGGATAAAGATCAACATGTTTTAGATTTTCTGATATGAAATGATCATTTAATTCAGAAGCTTGTACTGCAAACCACACTTCTCTTTCTCTCTCACTTTGTCCTCCGTGTCCATTTCCATTGGGCAATGCTCGCCCATGATCCGTAGTTACGGCTACAAGCCAATCTTCGTTATACTGCTGTTGACGTTCCAAAACGGCATCATATATAAGGCCATGAAAAATCGGGGCCTTCTTCTAAAATAACCGTTGCTGCCTCCATAGCCACCTTGGTATCCACTTTTTGTACCCAACCGGAATCTTGTGGAAATGACTCCATGTCTACATCATAACCGTCTCTTATAATGTCAATTTGTACTTCACCAGCCTCTTCTAGTCCTTCCCCAACAAGCTTCGTTCTATTGTCGGTCCATGATGAAAAAAGAGCTGTTTTCAACTCCGGTGATTGCTCATGAATGAGACGGTATAAAGAATAATACTGATAATTTGGTGCCGAAATGCTATTGTCATATACATTGTGTTTGTTTGCCCAGGTACCCGTTAGCACATTATTATACCCTATTGCAGAAGCGGTCGGTGATTGAGAATAGCCATTTTTAATACCTCCAGTAGTAGCCGAATTAAATCCACCTTTAGTCGATATTGCATCAATCGATGGAGTTGGCGTCGACACTAATACATCGGTTGATATACCATCTACAATAATATATAACGCTTTCGGTGTTGGATTCTCTTCAACGTTTTGTACAAGATTACAGTTAAGTAACGTTACTGCAAAAAATAGAAAAAGTGACCTGTATATCATGATGTTTGAATTCAATATAGTTTCAAAATGCTTTGCTAAACTGTTCAGTTTTCTTAAAATTAAATAAAAACCCCAATTTCACATGGGGTTTTAGATGAACAGAAAGATGTTTTTATTCCCTTGTCAATCTGTTTTTGGTTAATGAGGTCATCATTAATATTACCACCCGAATGATTGAGATAAATTTGTGTTTAATTGTACTTCAGTAAATGGAATAGGTCTATAGTAATCTTTGGGGGCTTCGAAAGTACCGTTTGAATCTCTGGCAAGTACTGCCCCTGAAGTTCCATTTTCTAAAAAGACACTCGCCGTACTTCCGTAGGATCCTGCTCGATAATAAATGAGTTGCTTTCCAAGTGCATTTATTTCTCGATTCTCAGAAATAGGTATAGTTTCTGATTCACCAATTAACTTAATATCAGGTATCCCATCACCCGTTAGATCGTGGTTCCCTAATCCACTAAAATATGGTCCCTTAGGTAGGGTTTCGAATAATTTACCTGCACCGTATCGAATAACGTCTTCATAACGGTGATCTTCATTGAATAACTCTACACGACGTTCACGACGGATTTCTAGTAGAACAGCGCTAGCAACATTTGGATATTGTTCTTGTAACATTGGATCTGCTGCGGTGCCCATTGTTAAGTGAGGCATACCAACTCGATCACGTAACTTATTAATCGTTATGTCCAACACACCTTGATTAATGGTACCTAACTCTGCCATTGCTTCAGCATAAATCAGTAATACTTCAGCATATCGTAAAACTGGAACGTCTAAGGATTCTTGAGTCGTTGCTTCCGCAGAGTTCACAAACCACTT
>RFPJ01000083.1 GCA_009926145.1 Bacteroidota bacterium | reverse complement strand
GGATGAACGTGAACAGGTTCATCAGTTATTTGATATCCCCCTTAACCGGATGAAAGTCATACACAATGGTGTTGAGCAAAGATTTTTAACGGCTGATGCAGACCTTTTCCAGCAATCCTATGGTTCAGAACCCTTTATATTGTTTGCGGGACAGGCAGGTTCAACCCGAAAAAATGTCAAAAAATTACTGGAAGTCGCTCCAAATTTACCGGCACGACTTGTGGTTATTGGCGATTTAGGGAGTGATGTGTATTCTACTGAATGTAAAAAGCTAATGAAGGAACATCAGGTACTACATATTCCAAATCTTGATCATGATGACCCTCTTTTAGCATCGGCCTATGCGGCGGCAAATGTTTTTGTATTACCCTCTCTTTTTGAAACACCTGGTATTGCCGCTATGGAGGCTGCATTGGCGGGTGCACAGATAGCCATCACTGAGCGTGGAGGCACAAGGGAATATTTTGGCAATGGAGCGTCTTATCTGAATCCTTATTCGGGAAAAAGCATTGTGGAAGCCATCATAGAAGCTTTTGAACGGGATGATGAGAAAGCAAGAAAGACTATTTCATCCAGATACACATGGGAAAAAGTAGCTAGTGATACCTTAGCGGTCTACCATCGTATAATCGGTTGAAAAATACGTTTTCATCCCGTCAAAGATACCTTTGACAATGTAAATGAGGATAACGAGCATTAGTCCAAATTCTCTAAACAGCAGAATCAAGATAAAATAAGAGACAAATAGGAACGATTTAAACCCATTCTGTTTGAAGGATTTGAGATCCATTTTTGGCACTTTGTCAAATGGTAAGGTACTTAGCATAAGTACCGATAAGAGGATGATTAAAGGTGCTACAATGCTGTTTACACCATTTCTGAAGATCTCGAAAAGTGCTAATTCGTTGTTGAAGGTCAGATAAAATGCAGCCAAAATGATGGCGACCGATGGTATCGGCAAGCCCGTGAAATGATGTTGATTGGGTTCTAAACGTGTATTCACATTAAAACGAGCCAACCGAACTGCCCCACATAATGCCGGCACAGCGCTAATGAGTACGCCTAAAAATTGAAACTCTTGAAGGCTAAAACTATACATTAAAAATGAAGGCGCGACTCCGAATGAAACGATATCACTAAGTGAATCTAATTCAATTCCAAAGTCAGAATCCGCATTGGCTAAGCGTGCTACGTAGCCGTCGAGTACATCAAAGAAACCTGCCGCCACAATGAACCAGGCCCCTCTAAATAATTGTTCTTCAGAAATAGCAACAATGGCCAGGAAGCCTGAGAATAAGTTCATTAGGGTAAAGAAACTAGGTACCGCAATCCTTTTATTTACTGGCGGTTTACCATGTTTTCTTGCTAAGCGTTGTTGCTTGAAGCTTTGATAACGATGTTTTATTGGGTATTTCATGGGGTAGGTAATTGAGCTATTAATGATACCCCAGCGACGGTACGATCCCCCTCTTTTACTCGTATATTTGAGTTTATAGGCACAACCACATCCATTCTACTTCCAAATTTCATGAGCCCAAATCGTTCTCCCCTATTCAACTGATCTCCCTCCGACAGATAATACACGATTCTTCTGGCTAAAAAACCTGTAATTTGACGAAATAGGACTTTGTGCCCTGAAGTGTGTTTTACGCCAAATTTTGCTTGTTCATTATCCATAGATGCGCGTTCATCCCACGCCATTAGGTATTTACCTGGCATGTAATGAAGGTATTCAAGTGAGCCGGATAATGGATTTCTGTTGATGTGGACATTTAAAGGAGATAAAAAGATACTTATTTGTATAGCCTTACTTCTCATATACTCAGACTCTTCCACTTCTTTTACAATTACCACTTTGCCATCGGCGGGAGAAATGATATCGTTTGGTCCGATTTGAGAAGGTAAAATACGCTCAGGATCTCTAAAAAAATAAATACTCAGGAACCATATAGGAACTAAAATAAGACTAAGTCCAATAGCTACCCATTGATTAAGATACAGCCAAGAAAGTAGGGATATAGAACCTACAACCACTCCAACTAGAGCTATAGTGGGTAAACCTTCTTTAGCGATTTTCATTAGAATAGACGTAGTACATCGTTAAATATCACGAATACCATAAGTGAAAGTAACAGAACAAAACCCAAATTCTGAGCGGCTATTTTGACCTTTTCTGTGGGTTCTCTACCTACTATACCCTCATACATTAAGAAAACGAGATGGCCGCCATCGAGGGCAGGTATGGGTAGTATATTCATAATGGCCAAGGTAATGCTTAATAAGGCCGTTATTTCCCAAAATCCAATCCAACCAGCCTGGTCGGTCGCTTGTTTAGTTAGGCTCGCAATGGCAATGGGACCACCTAAATTTTGACGAACTGAAATATCGCCAGAAAACATTCTTGAGAATCCACCAATAATACCCATAGTTTGTTCTGCAACCTGATTCCAACCTTCCTCAATGGAGGCTATGAACCCTAAATCAATTGATTCGGCACCAGATTGAGCTAAACTAGGCATGGCAATACCAATCGTTCGATCATCATTTGGAGTAATTAGTACTTCAAATTGATCACCATTTCGATCTATAATAAATGCAATATCACCTGTACTACTTCGAATATACTCGGTTAATTGTAACCAGTAATTAATAGATGTAGCATTAGCTGAAACGAAGCGATCACCTGCTTTGAGGCCCGCATTTTCAGCAGGAGAACCTAAAGCCACACTAGAAATAATGGGTGGATATACATGCATACCATGTAAAAAACTTTGCTCTTGAAGACTATCAAGTATGCTTGAGGGTACGGAAATATCCATACTACTACCGTTTCTAACAATTTGATAGTTTAGATTGGAACTGGTTATTTGGGATATGGATACCAAATCTTCGAAAGCATCGACTCTATTCCCATTAACCCCATAAATTTGATCATCGGTCTGAAAACCAACCTGCTCTAATAAACTCCCCTCAGGAACATATAGGCCCTCTACTCGGTCGATGGGTAGACTCAGTTTACCTTGAGACCAATTCATTCCAGTATAGATGAAAAAAGCCAAAATCATGTTAAATATAACCCCAGCCGTTATTACGACCATACGCTGCCAGACGGGTTTACTACGGTATTCCCATGGTTGAGGTTCTTGCGCAAGATGTTCGGTGTCCATACTCTCGTCGACCATTCCTGAAATTTTCACATAACCACCCAATGGTGTGGCCCCTATGCAGTAGTCGGTATCTCCTTTCTGGAAACCCCATATTCGAGGAGGAAATCCAACGGAAAATCGTTCAACCCTCATTCCGAATAATTTAGCAGCTAAAAAATGGCCCAGTTCGTGAATGAATACTAGAATCATTAATGCTCCTACAAAAATGAGGATGGTTTTTAATAGTTCAAATACTTCCATGTTGACAAATAGTTCTTGCGTAATCTCTAGTTTCGGCATCCAAAGCCATAAGTGACTCTACGTCTAAGCTTTGATTGAAACTAATTTGGTTAAGACTTTTTTCTATAATTTTAGGTATATCAATATACTTAATTTTACCCTCTAAAAAGTGGGCTACCGCAATTTCATTTGCGGCATTCAAAATGGCTGGTCCCCCCACATGCAACGACACAGAATCAATGGCTAACTGAATGCACGGGAAACGTTTGGGATCTACAGGCTCGAAGTGCAGATTGTGCATCTTGCCCCAATCCATACGCGAGGAGTGTAGGTCTAAGCGATTGGGATAGCTCAGGGCATACAATATGGGTACTTTCATATCAGGAGGCCCCAATTGAGCCTTAGTGGATCCGTCGATATAGGTTACCATAGAGTGTATGATGCTCTCAGGATGTACAATAGGAGTAATTTTCTGAATAGGTATATCGAATAACCAATGAGCTTCTATGATTTCTAGACCCTTATTCATCATGGTGGCACTATCAATTGTAATCTTAGCACCCATGCTCCAATTGGGATGATTTAGAGCTTGCTCTATCGTTACATGAGCCATCTCTTCTAGACTAAGATTTCTAAAAGGACCTCCACTAGCGGTAATTATAATTTCTTCAATACAATCCTTGTCCTCACCTACCAATGATTGGAGCATGGCAGAATGCTCAGAATCTATAGGGACAAGTGTACCAGAAGTTTGGGATAAAACTTCTTTGATAATCGCCCCACCTACGACCAATGATTCCTTATTAGCTAAGGCAACCTTTTTATTATTTTTTAAGGCGGTATAAGTAGGATGAAAGCCAGCAAAACCTACCAAACTGTTCAAGACCAGATCAACATCAGGATCTACTATAAGGGATAACAAATCCTCTTGAGCGTAATACGTAGTCGTTATACTGGGATTACCTATTGAAGGCTTCTGCTGTTGAAATTGTGGTCCAGTGAGTACCGCAAATTTCGGGTTAAAGCGTAAACACTGCTCATGTAGTAACTCTTTATTATGATGAGCAGAGAGCAAAACAACTTCAAATAAGTCGTTATGCTCACTGATAATATCCAGTGCTTGGGTACCAATTGAACCCGTGGCCCCTAACAGAGCAATTTTAATTTTGTTATCCCTCATAATTAGCTAAGCTGATTCAGCTTAATCACTGCGGCCATTCTGCCTGCAGAGGTAGATTCACGCCTGAAAGAATAAAATGATTCATCATTTTCCACGGTACAACTTTCATCCTTTAGAATGTTCTGCGATGGAATACCACATTCCATCAAGTCGTGAGCAATATAGGATTTTAAATCAATATGAGGTTTATTAAATCCTTCTCTTAAAACAAATTCTTCAGGAAATAACCGAGCAACCTCTTCCCCAACTTCAAAGGCATTTACCGATATACAAGGGCTAATATACACATGTATATGAGGTATCTTCGCTCCTAGAGCTAGCATTTGATCCACCGTTTTTGAGACAATTCCCTGTTCTGCACCCCTCCAGCCCGCATGAGCGGCCCCAATAACTTTATTGGTAGAATCTCCAAAAAGTATTGCACCACAATCGGCCACTTGTATCATCAAGGCTAAACCTGGGGTGTTGGTCACAAATGCGTCCGTTTCCGGATAAATTCCTCCTTTTGAAACCACTTCCACGTGCGTTTTATGGACCTGTTGTGCAATGGCAATATTCTTAAGATTGGTGGTTGTTTCCTTTGCAAGTGCTTTCAAGTTAGCCAGTACAACCTCTTGATGCTC
>RFPJ01000082.1 GCA_009926145.1 Bacteroidota bacterium | reverse complement strand
GGCCCACTTCCATACCGCCATTGAAATAAATGCCTCTCCGTGGCGATTGGACCTGGATTGGACCTGGGGAAACAAAGCTCTTCAAAGCGGACTCTTTACCAGCATCAATCCCGATGCTCACAGCATTGAAGGTATCGATGATATTGGCTATGGAGTACGGATTGCGCGGAAAGCCAAATTCAACCCGAAAAGAGTTCTCAACACCCTCAGTTGTGCCGAATTTGTGGAATGGGCACAACAATCTCGGGAGTTGAAAAAATCTAAAATTAAGGCTTAATAACGCTCTACTATAGTACCGTCTGGAGCTATGGTCATGGTTTGTATGCGAACGGTCATGGGAATGTCTTCGGCAGGTCGATCGCCAAAACCTGTTCGAACCTCAGCGATACTATCGACCAGCGCCAATCCCTCGATGACCTCCCCAAAAACGGTATATGAACCATCTAAATAGGGAACGCCTCCTTGATTCATATAAATCTCACGCTCTTCCGGCGAGTAGCTAAGAGGTTCAAAGTCCTCTGTTGCCAAGGGAGTAATTTCACGAACAATTGCACTCACGACTCCACTGTTTCCATTGGTCATAGCCTCATCGATACGTGCCTTTACATCGGCATTTTTGGGGTCTTCAACATAAGCAGTAATCAAACCTTGTCGGATATTATTGTTGGCCTGTTCTAGGAGTTGATTCACATCTCTCTCGGTTCTTTTACGCCCATGAACCAGATAAAACTGGGATCCACTTGAACGTTTTTCAGGATTCACGTTATCTCCCATGCGCGCAGCGGCAATAGCCCCTTTTTTGTGAATGTATCCACGCACAATTTCTGCAGGCAGCGTATATCCAGGACCACCCTGTCCATCGTTTCGAATATCATCGTCTTTAGAATTTGGGTCACCGCCTTGAATCATAAAGCCTTCTATGACCCGATGAAAGGTGGTGGAATCATAAAAACCTTCTTTGGCAAGCTTTATAAAATTGGCTTTGTGTTCAGGCGTTTGATCGTAGAATCGAATAACCATGTCGCCATAGGAAGTAGAAAGTACCGCAACTTCTTCGGTGCGTGTTTCTGTAGGGAATAAAGGTGTAGTACTAGTTTCAGCTTCTTGGTCTTGAGCAGCACAGCTAATGGTTACAAAAGCGATTATACAAAGTTTTACTAAGGAAGATGCGTTCATTTGTTTCTCAATCTTTAGTTTAGAATGAATAGTTCAGATCAGTAATTTGTTTATGACATAGGATAAGAATAAAATATTCTATTGGTCTATCTAAAAAAGTACAACATTTAATATACGATGGAAAACACAAAGGCTTCGCTATCGGTTCCAAAGAATTGGCGTTTAGATCATATTGGGATTGCTGTGCACGATTTAGATACTGCCATAAGCTGCTATGAAGAATTATTTGAAACCACTCATTATGGCAGAGAAGTCGTTCCGTCACAAGGGGTAGAAGTAGCTTTTTTAGAGGTGCAACATGGGCGAGTAGAGTTACTTAGTTCTATTCAAGAGGACTCGTCTATTGCCAAATTTTTAGCCAAACGAGGAGAGGGTATGCATCACACGGCTTATAGGGTTCCTTCGGTGAGTAAGGAATTAGCGCGTCTTGAGCATCTAGGCTGGGAACTTATACATAAAGCCCCTGTGATGGGGGCTCATGGGAAAAAAATTGCCTTTTTACATCCAAAATCAGCACACGGCGTTTTAATTGAATTATGCGAAAAAGTAGACTAAGCCGGTTTGGCTTTCTTCTTGGGGGGATTTTATGGGCGTCCTGCTCAAATCCGTCGCAAGCCCCACAAGAACCCGAAGCTCCAACCATTGATACTCCTATTGCGGTCATGGAGATCGATACCCGTGGGATTCCCATTCCCAAAAACCCGAAAATCATGTCCACTCTTAAGGTGTATGTGAATGAAGAATTGATACAGACCCAACCAATGGGCATTGAAACCATTGGAATTGGTTTTATGGAAGATTTTGAAAAAACTTCCTATGGCCTAGAGAGTTGGACGGCGAATGGATTGGATATGGACGTAAGTGTTCTTTCTTTGCCGGAAGAAGAAGACTGGATCCTCTATGGGGTTCATCATGATAAAAGTCTCATCAGGCATGCCTTGCTCATGGATCTCTGGAGAGATTTAGGATATTATGCTCCTCGCTACGATTTTGTTGAACTAAGCGTGAATGGCAGTTATAAAGGGATATATATATTTTCGGAAAAAATTAAACGCGATAACCTAAGGTTGGATTTGTTTGATTTATCTCCGGATGAAAATGATGCCGCTTCGATTTCTGGGGGCTATATTTTGGCTATTGATGACTACAAGGGTGATCGAGGAGAACGCTTGGTTGGGGATCCGATTAGTTTCATCCCGAAAGAAAGTTTTCGGTCCAACATGGGTTCGACTCAAAAAATATTGGACTACCCAGCTTTTGGGGTAAAACGAGGCGAAGAAATATATTATCTGTTTGAAGATCCCGCTGATGATGCTATTTCTGAGGCTCAAAAAGTTTATATCACGAGTTATGTCAATGATTTTGAAACCGCACTTCTTCAGGACTCATTCACAGGCAACTCTAGAGATTATACTTCTTATATTAATCAAGCGTCCTTTGTAGATTATTTTCTGTTGCAAGAATTATCGGCGAATCCCGACGCCTACCGGTTTCATTCTTTTGTTCACAAAGACAGAAATGGACCCCTGACGATGGGCCCCATATGGATGGGTAATTTGAGTTTTGGAAATGGAAGCTTAAGCCAGATTGAAGGTTGGAGATATGCGTTTAACCAAGAATATCCTGAGAATGACTGGCACGTCCCCTTCTGGTGGGCACGAT
The DNA here is from genome assembly GCA_009926145.1 of Bacteroidota bacterium. Classification (GTDB taxonomy): domain Bacteria; phylum Bacteroidota; class Rhodothermia; order Balneolales; family Balneolaceae; genus UBA1275. The sequence continues at coordinate 2,476 of RFPJ01000082.1, read as the reverse complement.
TACTTGAAGACCCAGAATTTGTTTCCGCTCTAAAGAGCAGATGGAAAGAATTACGCAGCAATAAATGGTCAGATTCGGCCTTATTGGAACGGATTGATACGCATCATACCCGTCTTAAACTAACCGGAGCAGCTACGCGAAACTTTGAACAGTGGTCTATTTTTGATGAATTATTTACTAATTCTCAACTAAACAGCACCTCTCACGAAGAGGAAGTAGCCTATCTAAATGAATGGATTCACCAACGACTAGCTTGGATGGATCTCGCTTTGGAAGAGCTTTAAGCAGAAATCTTAGAGGCGTCGTACCAAAGCTTAAACATCATGAAAACAACGAAAATTAGTCCGGCATAAAGTCCTAGCTCGAGAACGTCTCCTAGCCAAACCCAAAAAATGTCAATCTTAAATCCTAGCATTGTCGTGTAATTAAAGGTCTATTCTTGGTCAGATATTGTGTTAGATGTTTACTTCTTACGCATTTGTGTAGAAATAAAACAATTTAACGATTTAAGATACAATTTTTTAGAGCCTTCAGGGATATTTTTTACCTTGATTCACAAATGTATTACTACTGATTGAAGTATGAGTCAAAATTTCTCCTCAGATTTTAGTTTGGATCCAAAGATTAAACTCCTTTTAGATATTGTAGGAAAGTTTAATTCCAATATAGATCCGGCTAGATTATTACATGATATCATCGAGTCTACCAAAGCCATGGTGGAAGCGGAAGCCAGTTCTCTTTTTTTACTCACAGAAGATGGAAATAGTTTAGAACTAACCATCCCAACAGGTCCCGCAACGGCACAGGTTTCTGGAAGAAAAATTCCCGCAGATCACGGCATTAGTGGATGGGTCGTTCAGCATCAACAGCCCGTAATTATACACGATGTGCAAAAGGATGCACGGTTCAAAGGGGAGCTTCTAAATAACCCCTCTTTTCAATCCAAAAATATGATTTGCGTGCCCTTAAATAACAATAAGGGATTAACCATTGGGGTGTTGCAGGTCATTAATATTGAAGATGTTTACCTGACCGAGCAAATGCTGGTACTGGTTCAAACCTTAGCCAATCAGGCAGCTACTGCTTTAGAAAATGTTAAGGTTAAGCAGCAACAGTTGGCTTCTGAACTACTTAATAAGGAGCTAGAGGTAGCCACTCAGATTCAAGCGGGATTTTTTCCGGCATCGCTTCCGCAGTTAGAGGGTTATGAGATTGCAGGCTGTAGTATTCCGGCGAAAGATGTAGGAGGTGATTACTATGACGTGATCCCTCAATTTGATCATCATAGATGCGGGTTTGTAGTAGCTGATGTTACAGGAAAAGGAGTTCCGGCTTCTCTTCTTATGGCCACTATGAGAGCTTCATTGCGTGCGAACATACAAAACAACCCGACCGATATTGTTCAGGCGCTTCGTCATGTGAACCATGATATTTTTAGAGATTCGCCTGCCGATAAATTTATCACCTCTATTTATTGCAATCTAGATTATCAGCATCACGAAATCAGCTATGTAAATTCAGGCCATAATACTCCTTACCTCATAAGAACTTCAGAGAAACGAATAGAAGAATTGGACCAGGGTGGCCTTATGTTGGGGATTATGGAGGAAATTGATTTACCAAAGGCTACCTTAAACATGAATGCAGGGGATATATTGGTATTATTTTCCGACGGGGTAACCGAAGCAACTAATCCTGCTTCTGAGTTGTACTCGGAGGAGCGTTTTGAAGATTGGTTAGTAGAACACGTTCATCTTGAACCAGAGGAAATGAAAAAAGCGCTGTTAAATACTTTGCATAGCTATGCAGCAGGTAGTCCCCAAAGTGATGATATTACCTTTATTATTCTGAAAAGGACTGTTTAATCTGCGGTGTATGGTAAATTGTGGCAGGGCTAATTCAACCTATATTTAACTTGTAGGCTAGGTGAAAAATTCCAAGCGCTTAATTCAGGGTCAAAATACCAATTGTTTAAATAGGTAAATGATAGATCGGCTGTTAGGCTAATAGCATCGAGGTGCTTAACTCCTTTAACTCCAAAATTTACATCGAACTCGGCAATGTATTCCCGATCGCCCACAAAAGTTCGAAATGTATAATCATCATTATATCGTGTACGCTGAAAATAAGCCCCTATTGAACCGTAACTACTATAAAAATCCATAGATATGTAATTACTATTTGAGCCAGGTCCTATGCTTGCACCAATTAATTGCCCCTTATGGGTATATCCCTGTTTTACTAAACCATGAATGTAAAAAGTATTCCTAGAATTATGATTTGTAAGTACAGTTTGATTCTCACTTAAACTAGTTGACTCAATAAGCAGTCTGATTAGTTTATCATTTGAAATATCAAATATTTTTAAAAAACCGAGAGTGTATGCTCTTTGACGGTCCGGTTGCCTGAGAAATTCCTGAAAACTTGCAGGATAATCGTTTTTAGCATATTCGACATAGGTCTCAAACCCAACCTC
>RFPJ01000081.1 GCA_009926145.1 Bacteroidota bacterium | reverse complement strand
GATGGTACTGCACTGCGGTAGAGTAGGTCGCCGCCTCCTCCTTTTTTAAGCCTCCCGTTGCCCAGCAACCGGAGGCTTTTTTTATGACCGGATTTTAATGGTGCAATGCTTTCTGAATCCGTACATTTGAACATGTGTAATATTCGAAAGTCACTCTTTCTTCTACAACTCATTATTTGGCCCTTACTGGTTAATGCGCAGTATATCGATGACTGGCGGGTTTATTCATCCTATTCTACGGTAAATGATATCAGTATTACCGATAATGGAGAGGTATTTGTAGCAACACAGGGTGGTTTGTTTGCTTATCTGTCAGATGCTTCCGCATCCACTTATCAAACCTTAGATGGTCTTCATCGTTTAGACGTACAGCGCCTTGCCTATCATTCCGCATCTAATCAATTATTTTTGGCCTATATGGATGGAGTGATAGATGTACTTGATTTGAATACAGGTCGTATTGCAACATTGCGTGATTTATTACGAGTAGATCAATTTCCATCTAAAACTATCCATCAATTACTTATAAGAGATCAAATATTATATGTGGCCACAGATTTCGGCATCATCGAATATAATATCAACGAATTGTATGTTCAGAATAGTTATGTGGGTCTTGGTAGCTTAGCTCGCGGTACCCCGGTATATGCCCTAAGTATTCAGAATAATGAAATTGCGGCAGCTACCTCTAAAGGAGTTGTCGTTGCATCTCTAAGTGATAATTTATTCGTCGAAGACTCATGGGAAGTTTATTCGGTTGCAGACAATTTACCTTCTGAACTTGTTACTGACATAGCTCATTTTTCGGGCGGTTTATATGCAGTAAGTGAATCCTCCTTGTATTTGTTGGTGGATGATACGTGGGTTCAAGAAGACGGAATAAATTATCTAGAATCGGTAATACCCATACAACAAGCGAATGGGGATGATCTACTCTTATTGTTCAATAATCGAATCATGAGAAGATCTAGCTATACGGGTACTAAAATTTATCAAGTTCCAAATGTGCGTGGAGTTCGTGTTGCAGATTTGCAAAACGATCGATTACTCATGGGGACTACAGATTTAGGGCTTTTAGATTTTTCCTCACCCACTCAATGGGAACAATTTGTTCCTGAAGGTCCTTATACAAACTTTTTTGATGGACTAGAATGGAGAGGGGACCGTTTATTTGCTGCTTCATCTAAAAATGTGGCTGGTAATCGTATTATAGATCGATCTAAAGGATATTATTTTTATCAAAATGACTCTTGGATGAATTATAATGCTCAAAATAATGAGCAGTTGAATCAAGAAAACTTTAAACAAGCGTATACCACCGCACAAACAGATAATCATTATTTCATTGGTTCATGGGGAAGTGGAGTTGTAAAGCATGACAAAACAACCAATGCTATTCAGGTATATAATGCTTCCAACAGTACCTTAAGAGGATGGGAGGCAGACAATCCAGCATATGTAGTGGTCTCAGGTTTAGCCGCAGACACCAGAGATCAAGTCTGGTTGGTGAGTAGATATGGGAATACTCCTTTATATGTGTATGATTCGAATCAGGATACTTGGGTAGCCCACGAAAAAGATCGATCGGTAAGTACTATGGATGAGTATGTTGGACTATTCGTTGATTCAAACAATTTGAAATGGATCAGCCTTCAAAGTTCCACCGCAGACGGAACGGGGCTTTTGGTTTTGGATACAGAAGACCCGATGAATGTTCAGGATAATCGTGGTATAAAACTAACGACCTCGGTAAATAATGGAAATCTTCCAGATAATAAAGTAAACGCCATCATAGAAGATAAAAGTGGTGAGGTGTGGGTGGGTACCGCTAGAGGTATTGCTCGATTTTTATTCCCTAAGTTTATTGTGGATAGTAAAACAGCTTCGGAACGGCAAGCACAATGGCTTTTAAATGAAGATACTTCTGCAGTCTCTAGATATTTACTTAGAGATGTGAATGTAAGTGCGATGGCTGTAAATGGTGCGAATCAAAAATGGATTGGTAGTGTGAACCAAGGTCTTTGGCTATTGAATGAAGATGGTTCAGCCATACTGAAACGATTTACTCAAGATAACAGCCCCTTACTTTCGAACAATATCGTTTCAATTACCGTTAACGAATTATCTGGAGAAGTATTTATAGCAACCGACAGAGGGTTAATTAGCTTAATTGATTTGGCTCAAAGCCCGAAAGAAGATATGGGAGCTTTAAAAATTTATCCTAATCCATTTGTCTATGATCGGCATGAGCGTATAATTATTGAGGGCTTAAGTGGTTCAACCCGTATAAGAATTTTGAGTGCCGATGGTTTAGTAGTACAAGAATTGGAAGCGAAAGGTGGTCGAGCCGAGTGGGATGGCCGTTCATATCAGGGTGAATTACTGGCAAGTGGAGTTTATTTTGCGGTTGCTTGGGATGTTGAAGCAGGTGAGCGTGGGGTCGGTAAAGTAGTCATTATTCGTTGATATGGAGCTACATAAGCAAATCACCACCGTGATCATTCACTATCAGACACCGGAATTATTACTAAAATCGGTCCAATCATTTAATGCCCACTACCCAAAGGTTCCCTTGGTTGTTATCGATAACGGTTCAGACCAAGAGGTTATAGATAAAATTGAAGAATGGATTTTGTCCGAACCAGAAACCAGATGGGTCACGTTGAAGGAGAACCGTTTTCATGGGCCAGCAATGGATTATGCGGCGAGAAATGAAGTTCAGACAGACTATGTCTTCTTTTTAGACAGTGATACCGAAACCCTTGAGGGTGGATTTTTGGAAGAAATACAGCAGATTTTTATTCAAGATGATCATTGCTATGGAATAGGTATGTTTAATAGAGTGAATAGGCGTGGATTTAGCTCGACAGATCCCGCAGCAGAAATAATTTTGCAGACTCCGTATATGGTCATCAATAGGCAGTACTATTTAGGGTTGCCACCGTTTATACATCATGGTCAGCCTACACTTGCTAATTTTAGGCAATCTTGGGCGAATGGATTACACTTAGTGGAGTATCCAATGGATAGCGTGATTGATCACCTATGGAGAGGAACGGCTCGAAAAACAGGCTATGGTTTGGGATGGAGAGGAAAAATGGAGTACCTTTTGAATAAAATGGGCTTGTAATGACTAAGTCGGTGGATCTTACAATTGTTATCGTGAATTATAAGGTGAAGGAGTATGTCTCTAATCTCCTAAGTTCGATACGAAAAGCACAGGGCGACTTAGCAATCCAGGTTTTTGTAGTAGATAATGACTCGGGAGATGGATCCATCGATTACTTAAGAAGTCGTCATTCCGATGTTAGCTACATTGAAAATCATGTGAATCTTGGTTTTGGAAAGGCGAATAATCAGGCCATCCAAAAAGCTCGAGGTACTTACACCCTTATCATCAATCCCGACACCTTGGTGAGCGAGGATACGTTTAGCACGCTGATTGCCCATCTGGAAGCCGAGCCAACTTGTGGTGCGGTAGGATGTAAAATCCTTAATCCAGATGGTAGCTATGCTCCTGAGTCTAAGCGGTCGGTACCTACCATTTGGGCAGCATTGACAAAATTATTGGGTCTTCATGCACTATTTCCTAAGTCCAAATTATTTGGCAAGTATTATATGAGCTGGTTGAATGAGGACGAAACGGCACAGGTGCCTGTACTTTCGGGGTCCTTTATGTTATGGAGGACGCATCTTCTACAGTCTTTGGGTGGTTTTGACGAACGATTCTTTATGTATGGGGAGGATATAGACCTGTGTTATCGAGTGCAGTCGACCGATTATCATATCGACTATGTACCGGGTACATCCATTATACACTATAAAGGAGAAAGCACTAAAAAAGGAGATCTAAGGTATATCCGAATTTTTAATGAAGCCATGTACCTGTTCTTTGATAAGCATCATTCTTCTAAATACAGCGCTTTGTTTAAGGGGGTAATTTTTTCAGCAATTTGGCTGAAAACCATACTTTCCTTTGTCTTGAGTAGACTTGAAGCTATTTCATGGATTGCTACGGATCTTCTATTGTTGAATCTTTCCATTATTCTAGGCTTTCTGCTACGCTTCCGGTTTAGTGTCGAAATCTTTAGTGATCTTCAGTCCTTTCAGTTTTTATGGATAAATCTGTTAGCATCGGCGATTTTCGTAATACTAGGTGGACTCTTTGGGTTGTATCAGAAAAAAATGGATTCGATATCCACCCCACTTAAAGCCTTGTTTTTTTCCTACGCAGGAGTAGCAGTCATAACATTTTTTGCTAGAAATCTTGCCTTCTCACGGCTCTCATTGCTTATTGGATTTGGGGTAGCCATTGTCTTAATGATAGCACTGAAACTCATTCAAATCAATTCTAGAAGACACGCAATTGGTGTAAAAGGGCAAATCAAGAGCTCCAAAATAGTGTTGGTGGGCACGGCTCATGATGCTCGTGAATTAATCCCCAAGATTCATGCTAGACCCGATTGGAATGTTGAGGTTTTGGGGTGGGTTCAAGCTACAAGTGATGAGTCATTAGTTGACGAGGGGAATGATCCGTTTACTTGCCTAGGTAGTTTGAGTCAGCTAGAGGACTTAGTTAAAGCCTATCATGTGGATCAAGTTCTTTTTTCTTTGAGTGAACTATCCTACAAGGATATGTTGCGACAAATTACACGACTTCAACAGTTACAAGTTCAGTTTAAACTTATTCCGGATAGTATGGACTTCATCTTAGGAAAGTCGCGGGTAGAATACTTGGAAAGTATACCATTGGTTGAAGTTGAAATTGCCTTACAAAAACCAATTAACCAACTTATTAAAAGGCTGTTTGATCTTAGTTTGGCGCTACCACTGTTTATTTTGGGTTTTCCACTATGGTTAGTGGCTAATGTTCGTCGAAATCAATCCAGTCCATTCATTACACCGTACACAAGGTATCGATGGATGAATAGAATGTTGTTCTTAGGTGGCGTATTGCGAGGGCGTTATTCATGGGTGGGTAAACCACTTCCGGTGGAAACTACGGACGATCGCCTTCAACCCGAGGGGATGAAGGCGGGTTTAACAGGGCTGGTACAGTTGAATAGAGATAAACTTCAGGAAGCAGAGGATGAAGAGCACTACCATCTGTATTACATGCAGAATTACTCTATTGGAATGGATATGGATATTCTATTGAAATCATTTTTTCAGCCCAAAGAAACCGAAAGCTAAATTTTCGATTCTAAGGTTTTAACCATGCCAGGATACCAACTGGCAAAGGTATCATTCGCGATGTGATTTCGAACCTCGTTCATTAGCCAAAGGTAAAACTGGAGATTGTGTTCAGAAGCTAGGGTTAA
>RFPJ01000009.1 GCA_009926145.1 Bacteroidota bacterium | reverse complement strand
TGAGCCCTTTTTCTTTGCATCCACACTGTTATCCGAAGAAGCCATGGTGAGTAATGAGTTTGACAATTATTTGCCAAAGTTCTCTCCAGATGGAAAAAAATTAGCGTTCATCCAGGACCGACGAACACTAAAAGTCAGAGACCTATCAAGTGGCAATGAAGTAGTGTTACTAGATGATTCTCAACTCTTTCATATGAGTGATGGGGATAAATATTTTACCTGGAGTCCAGACAGTAAGTGGTTACTGGTTGAATTTGACCGTCTACTCAACAATGCGGATGTGCATTTATTAGATGCGAGTGGTAAACAGCCTGCTAAAGTTTTGGTGAATAGTGGATATTATGATCGTTCTCCAAAATGGGCGAATGGTGGAAAACAAATGATCTGGTTCTCGAATCGTAATGGGCTTAAAAGTTACGCTACTAGTGGTAGTACCGAATACGACGTATACAGTATGTTTTTCACCCAGGAATCATGGGATGAATATAACTTGAGTGAGGAAGAGTTTAAGCTTCAACAGGCGATTGAGGAAGCCCAGAAAGAGGCGTCAAAAAAAGAGGATGAGGAGGATAAAAAAGATAAAAAATCAGATAAATCAACAGATGAATCATCCAATGTCATTTCATTCGATTGGAATGATATGGATGATCGAGTATCTCGCTTAACCATTCACTCTTCACGATTAAGCGATGCGGTACTTAGTAAAGATGGTAAAACATTATACTATCTCACTCGCTTTGATAGCGGCTATGATCTATGGAGCACTGACCTAAGGACCCGAGATACCAAGGTGGCTATAAAGCTAGGAGGAGGCTCAGGGCAGTTAATCTGGGACGATAAGCAAGAAAATCTATATCTACTCAGCGGTGGCCGGGTTGCTAAATTAGAGCCAGAGAAAGGGAGTAAATCCAATATTAGCATTGCTTCAGAAACGATGCTAGATGCGGACAAAGAGCGTATGGCCATGTTTGATCATATCGCCCTACGAACCAAAAAGATTTTTTATGAACCCACCTTTCATGGTATAGATTGGGATGCGATGGTATCGGAATATCGTCCCAAAGTGTCGCACCTAGGTCATGACTTTGAGTTTGCGGAGTTAGTGAGTGAATTGGTGGGTGAGCTAAATGTATCCCATGCAGGAGGGCGTTATAGAGGTTCAGGGGGTGGCGATGAGACCGCTTCATTAGGAATTTTTATGGACTATTCACACGGTGGAAATGGGCTTAAAATTGCAGAGATAATTTCCGGTGGGCCATTGGATAAGGCACAAATTGATGTATCAGTAGGTGACATTATTCAGAGCATCGATGGTGAAACCGTAAGCAATAACATCGATTGGGCGTACTATCTAAACCATAAAGCCGGTAAACGAGTGTTATTATCTGTGACCGATACTAAGGGGGAAAATACCAAAGAAATGGTGGTTCAACCCGTATCCTTAGGGAGTTTGAATAGTCTTCTTTACCAGCGTTTTGTTGACATGAATGAAGCTGAGGTCATTGAAAAAAGTAATGGACGCCTAGGTTACGTTCACATCTCGGGTATGGGAGACCGACAGTTTCGAGAAGTATTTGATCGAATGTTGGGCAAACATTACGACAAAGAAGCTATTGTGGTGGATGCACGTAATAATGGAGGGGGAGACCTTGTCGCGGATTTGCAAATGTTTTTTACAGGAACTCGATTCTTGACCTATGCTACCGAGCAAATGGTCGTGGGAGGGGAGCCTACTTCGCGTTGGACCAAGCCCATAATCGGTTTATTTAATGAGGATATGTACAGTGATGGGCATTGCTATGCCAGCGCTTTTTCGGATCTTGAGCTCGGAACTATGGTAGGTACTCCTGTGCCTGGAACGTGTAGTTTTGCTGGCTGGGAAGGGCTGCCTAATGGAAGTGTCTGGGGTGTAGTACCAGTGAGTGCGAAAAATAAAGCCGGTGAATGGCTTGAAAATAATCAAACCATGCCCGATATGTTAGTTCGAAATCATCCTGGTGTTATTGACTCTGGTCGGGATGAACAGCTTGAAGCAGCTATTGAACAAATGCTAAAAGAATTAGAGCAGTAGAAGAACTGCATTAGCGGAATAGGAGGATATATTTACTTTATAACGTAGACGTCTTGCTATCCTACTTGCCCTTTTACTTCGCTCATTAAGTACAGCATTTCAGTGGCTATCTGTTCACTTCGCTGGTCATAGGTAGTAGATTCAAGCGGTGTTCCGTCCGATATCTTAGGATCGTCATAGGTAATGGCGTGTCGTTTACTAGCGCCTACTACAATGGGGCATGCATCATCTGCTTCAGAGCAGGTCATAACAGCTATATAGTTATCCTTAGGATTCGGTGGCTGATTATACACCTTTGAAAAGCATCGTTCGGGTGGGTGTTCGGTTGAATACCGGACTAAATAAACTGGATTGTAGTCGGCACTATTGGATTCGATGTTGACTTGAAATCCCGCTCGAGTTAGAGCTGCAATAGTATTAGGGTGCATTGCGGTGGCATGTGTCCCGCCAGAGTAACACTCTAACATGGGTAACTTTAAATGATTTGCCATTACGGTTGCCCAAATATGGGTAAGGTGGCTTCGGCGAGAATTATGCGTACAAATAAAATTTAATAGAGGTGTTTTTTTCGCGGCTATTTCTGCTGCAATGTCTTTTGAAAGTGGAAGCAGGAGGCTTTTGCGATTCGTTGGTAAATCGTTAATTCTTGAACTGCAGTTTAGAATGTAGCTAGTCAATTTTGGGTGCACGGTTGTTGAGGCAATAGGGTTAAAGTTCTCTTGGTAGATGTAGTCAAAGGCCCCAGTCTGTTTAAATCTAGGTTTTCATTGACTATTTATTAGGGCATGATGTTTTAAGACTTTTAATATACGGAAGCGAATGATTTCATATTTTAAATCATTATTAAATGACTATTTCAAAACGTAATTACATAGAAGATTAAACCAGTTTTATGAATAAAGAGCAATCTACCACCACTTCAGGAGATGTTAGTTATAAGGTTAACAGTGAGGCAAAATGTCCGGTAACGGGTCTTGGCTCGGTTGGAAGTGCATCAACCGGTCCTGCCATGCATAAAGCCGCGGGTAAAGGCCCGTCTAACAGAGATTGGTGGCCCAATCAACTAAGTCTACACATATTACGACAACATTCAAATCTCTCAAATCCTATGGATGATGGATTTGACTATGCCGAAGCTTTTGAGTCCTTACCCTATGAGCAGGTAAAGCAAAATATATTTGATGTAATGAAGGATTCACAAGAGTGGTGGCCTGCAGATTATGGGCATTACGGACCATTCTTTATTCGTATGGCTTGGCACAGTGCTGGTACCTACCGAATTGCTGATGGTAGAGGAGGTGCTGGTGCTGGAACGCTTCGGTTTGCACCATTAAATAGCTGGCCTGATAATGCCAACTTAGATAAAGCTCGTTTGTTATTGTGGCCCATTAAACAGAAGTATGGAAAGGCCCTATCCTGGGCAGATCTAATGATACTCACAGGTAATTGTGCATTAGAGTCTATGGGTTTCAAAACCTTTGGTTTTGCTGGTGGACGTGAGGACGTTTGGGAGCCAGAGGAAGATATTTATTGGGGCTCAGAAGCTGAGTGGCTGGGCGATAAACGATACTCTGGAGACCGTGAGTTAGAAAATCCCTTAGCTGCTGTGCAAATGGGGCTCATTTATGTAAACCCAGAAGGTCCTAATGGGAATCCTGACCCAATTGCCGCGGCGCGAGATATTCGGGAGACTTTTGCTCGAATGGCAATGAATGATGAGGAAACGGTAGCATTAATTGCAGGTGGTCATACATTTGGGAAAAATCACGGAGCGGCCAATCCTGATGAATATGTTGGTGCTGAGCCCGCAGGGGCACCAATAGCTGAACAAAGCCAAGGTTGGAAAAATAGTTTTGGCACAGGTAATGCTGAGTATACGATTACTTCTGGATTAGAAGGTGCCTGGACAAAAACTCCAATCAGTTGGGACAATAATTATTTTGAAAACCTTTTTGAATATGAGTGGGAGTTAACCAAAAGTCCAGCTGGAGCTCATCAGTGGGTACCTAAAAAGAAGGGAGGCGAAGGGGAGGTCCCTGATGCGCATAATTCGGATAAATCGCATCAACCAGTGATGCTAACCACTGATTTATCACTGCGCTTTGACCCTATTTATGAGACGATATCCCGTCGCTTCTATGAAAACCCTGATCACTTTGCCGATGCCTTCGCACGAGCATGGTTCAAATTGACCCACCGGGATATGGGCCCTGTTGCTCGGTATAAAGGCCCTGAAGTGCCTGAAGAGGTGCTTATTTGGCAAGATCCTGTGCCAGTAAGAGACTATGAGCTTATTGAAAAGGAAGATATTGCAGAGTTGAAAAAAGCAATCGCTGATTCAGGACTGAGTATAAGTCAATGTGTGACTACTGCGTGGGCTTCTGCCTCTACCTTCCGAGGTTCAGATAAGCGTGGTGGTGCAAACGGAGGGCGTTTACGATTGGCTCCTCAAAAGTATTGGGCGGTGAATAATCCTGTGGAATTGGACAAAATTCTGGATACTCTCGCGGTCATTAAAGATAATTTTGATGGAAAGCCAGGGGAAAAGAAGGTATCGATGGCCGACTTAATCGTACTCGCTGGAGTTGTAGGTGTTGAACAAGCGGCCGAAAAGGCGGGCGTTCTTACTCATGTACCATTCATTCCAGGCAGAACCGATTCGGAAATGGAACATACCGATGTGGCATCTTTTTCAGTACTCGAACCAGAAGCGGATGGCTTCCGAAACTATACCAAAGCGCGCTATACTGTTTCACCTGAGGATATGTTGGTTGATAAAGCACAACTATTGACCTTAACGGCGCCCGAAATGACCGTGCTTTTGGGTGGAATGCGCGTATTAGGGGCCAATCATGATGGTTCGAAAATGGGTGTATTCACCGATAGGGTGGGTGTGCTTAGCAACGATTACTTTGTGAACCTTTTGGATTTAGGCACACGGTGGGAGTCCGTTGACGAGTATGATGAACATTTTCATGGATACGATCGAAAGACCGGAGAAATGAAGTGGATGGGTACTCGGGTCGATTTAATTGCAGGATCTAATACGGAGCTCAGAGCCATTGCCGAGGTGTATGCTGCACAGGATGGTCACGAAAAAATGGTTCGGGACTTTGTTAAGGCATGGACTAAAGTCATGGATTTGGATCGTTTTGATTTGAAATAGAGGCCTACTTTTTTGTAAAGTATACTTTACATTATGTAAATAATGTCTTACATTTGATAGGCATGTGATGAGTCGCATGCCTATTTTTTATAATCAATTATTTACATAGCATGAAATCAACACTGAAAAATTTAGCAGCTTGGACGATGGTATGGCTCTTGAGTACGGCCATCGCTACATTCGGTCCTATTGCTCTTTGGGATAATATTGGGTTGTCTATACTCGCTATCATTATCAATCTACTTGTTGGGATCGGTATGATACGAGCAAATGTCTCACTATTTGCCACTTATGATGAACTTCAAAAAGAAATCCATCTCAAAGCAACGGGGATTACTCTAGGGCTATCATTGGTATTTGGAATTTCGTATTCACTTTTGGACACGAGTAATGTCATGGCAGGTGATGCTGAAATTGGTGTCTTAGTTGGCTTAATGGGAATTATCTATTTAGGCTCTACTTGGTATATAAATCGTCAATATTCATGAGGTAATCCATGATTAACCAGATTAAAGTTTTAAGGGCTAGACATAGTTTCACTCAATCGGAACTTGCAAAGGCTATCGGAGTATCTCGTCAAACCATTAATGCGATTGAAAAAGGAAAATTTAGCCCAAGTTTAGAAACGGCCTTTCGACTAGCTAAGGTTTTTAGCTGTTCCATTGAGGAAATCTTTGAATGGGAAGGGTAGATGAGATTCTCATCACTACTGAAAATTAATAGTTTTTAGATATATACCACTTAATCTTTCTTGTATACTTGGTTAGTTATTTTTCTAAAAAACGTTTATTTTTTTATGAATTTATTGTTTTACATAAAACATTTAAATGAACAAAAATTTTAGTGGATAGATAATAAGTATGGGTTTGAGTAAACTCCTCCAGCAAGGCGTAGTAACAGTTTTGCTATGTATTACACTTTTCTCAGGTAATGTATTTTCACAAAAAATAACACTTGGTTTTGATGATGGATTCATTGGAATTCAGAATGGGAATGGTGCAGATAATGCCACTAATACCAGTACCCTAGGAATTACATCTTTTCAATTCTATCAAGTTAATACATCCGGTAATTTTACTGCTCAAGGGAACGATATTCCAGGGTTAGTGACATTCTTGGATAATTCCAATGTTAGGTATACTCTTGAGGGATTTATTCAATACAGAATTTCTCAGGGATCAACACTTCAGGCGTTTGGATTTAATCCAACAAATACTAGCCCAGTTACTATATCTACAACAAATGGTAGTTATACAATCAATGGACAGGGGGAAGAAACCCCCTCAACCATAGGTTTAATTGCGAATGATCAATCACTTACTCTTAACAATAGTAATATCAGAGGAAATGCGGCTACTAATTCACTGATAACAGAATTAAATACATATTTAGCATTGCAACCTAAATTTTCAATAACGGATGTTTCTGTAAACGAAGGTATTGGAACGGCTTCTATCTCTGTAGCTATCTCAGCAAGTGTTTCTAGTGCTACCTATGTAGATTATGCAACTTCTGATAGTTCAGCTATTGCAGGATCTGATTATACAGCGGTTAGTGGTACTCTAACATTTCCGGCAAATTCGACGTCTTCTCAGACAATAAGCCTTCCAATTACTGATGATTCGAACTTTGAATCAAACGAAATTGTCAAAATTATCTTGTCTAATCCATCTGGGGCAAGTATTACAGATGATTTAGGTCTTATTACTATTTCCGATAATGAGAATGCACCTGTTATCAATAATGCTACTACAACGGTTGCGGAAAATAGTAGCAATGGTACTACGGTAATCGACCTTGACGCAACTGATGCTGATGGAGATGTGCTTTCTTATAGTATTACCGCTGGAAATACTGATGCTATTTTTGCTATTAATTCATCTACTGGCGTGGTCACGGTTAATGACAATTCAAATCTAGACTATGAAACTACTAACCAATATGTATTAACAATTACGGTATCTGATGGTACAGGAGGTACCGATACGGCTACATTAACCATTAATACGGATGTGGATGAGACGGGTCCGGTGATTACGGGTCCATCGGGCGGAGCGGGCTCGGCGAGCAGTGCCAAGAGTATCCCGGAGAATACGACGGGTGTTCACACGTTCACGGCGGATGAGAGTGTGAGCTGGAGTTTGAATGGCGGGGATGATGCGGGCTTGTTTAGCATCGATGGATCGACGGGAGCGTTGAGTTTTAGCAGTGCCCCGGATTATGAGTACCGATAATGATTATGTGGTGGTGGTACGCGCGAGCGATGGTACGGGCAATACGGCGGATCAGACGGTGACGGTGACGGTGACGGATGTGGATGAGACACCATTAGTAAATATTACCACAGACACTCTTATCACTTGGGTTCAATATAGACCTAGTTATCTAGATACTTTGAAAAGTTCGGACGTGGTAGAATCCCCTGAATGGACGATTACTGACGAGGGGGATTTCCTACCTGAAGGCTTGAGTTTAGAAAGTACAACTGGTGTAATATCAGGTACTCCGACGGTATTTGGACTCTTTGAGTTAGATGTTCAGTTACGAGGAGAATTTGGTTCAACCCGAAAAAAAATAGATTTGTTAGTATTAGAAGCTAATTTGACATTAGAATTTCTGACACAGCCTCAAGACACAATGATTGCAGGTGAAATGATTCAGCCTATAGTGATGCAATTAAAAGACCAGTTTGGACAAGCGTATTGGTATAATGAGCCTGTGACTATTTCATTTACACAAAATAGTGTAGGTTTTGATAGGTTATACCCCGAATTAATTGGTACAAAATCCATTAATGCAATTGAAGGGAGTGTATCATTCAATGAGCTATCGGTAACCAAATCAGGCTCACCGTATACCTTGGTCGCTAATACGGCTGATGTTGACAGCGCAATTTCAAATGAGTTTACAGTGTTGCCTGGCCCTCCTAATAAATTAGATTTAAGTGAAATATCAGACATATCTAATTTGGATAGTAGTATTGTGATTGAGTTGGGTGAGAATACTATAAATACATCTGAATCACTTCGATTTAAATCTTCTTTAGGTATCGGTAATGAAACCTTAGAGGGTAGTAGGATACCTCTTCAACTAACCATATTAGATAAGTATGGAAATGCCACCTATTATAAAGAAGGAGACACCAACATTGATATTTCAAGTAATTCAAGCGCAGGATTGTTCTTCAATATAAAAACAGAAGTTGATCCTACGAATAGCACTGTAATTCCGAAGAATAAATCTGCTAGAGTTGTTTTTTATGAGGATAAGTTAGAAGGGGAACCTTTGTTAGTAGCTGATCCAATACCACCAGCAGGAGGGGTAGCAATTACAGGTGACGATGAACAAGTTTCTATCTCAGAACCTTCTACCTTTGTGGTGAGTCCAGTGAACCCAACGGTTCAGCAAAATGATACACTAGGCATTCAATTGACGCTTAAAAATGCAAAAGGTGAAACTGTTAATGCACCTTGGCCGGGTATATCTATCTCAATCGACCCAAGTCAATTGAGTGCCGAATTTAGATTGCAAAATAATTTAGAAGATACCGTATATACTGTCTCAATTGAACCCGCTGAAAGTTCAGTTTTATTGAGTTATACAAATAGTGTGATCGGTACTGATTCGGTTTATTATGTATCGGATATACTGCAAACAACTCAGGAACAAATCATACAGGTTATTACTGGTGAAGTAGATATTTATGTTAGTGAACTCTATTCTGATGGAGGATTAGTTAACAATTCAATACCCTTAAATATCTATCTCAAAGATAGTTTTGGTAATCCTATTCCATCTAAATCTGACGATTTGGAAATTACCATAAAAAATGGCCCTAATAGTGAAATACCATTTGGACCTATAAGCGAACTTGAAGAAGGTATATACCAGAGTAACTATGTTCCTACAGCGGGAGGAACCGATAGTATACTAGTTCGCTATAACGACGACTTATTGGACATGTCACCCTATCCAATTCAAGTACTTTCAACTACCCCAAAAGCACTTGAATTGGTGTCCGGAAATAATCAAACAGGAACTATATTGTCGGAATTAGAAAACCCAGTTGTAGTTAGAGTTCTGGATGAAAATGACAATCCCTATGCTGATGTAAATGTAAACTTTATATTCACATCGGTTCCAGAGTCATCCGAGCAGGAACAAATTAAAATTATCAACTCTACCACTGATGCCAACGGGTTAGCTTCTATTGAAGTTGATTTAGGATCCAAAATAGGTAATTACATAATAAAAGCGTCATTATATGGAGTGGAACCGCTTGAAATTACTTCAAATGCAATTAACTGTACCTTCAACCCGAGTAACCTCAGTAATGTTTGTGGCCCGTATAGTTATAAGGTGACAGTTTCAGAATATCGACCTGGTGTTAACGATACGGTACTAGTGAGTGCACAACTACAGGATAAATTTTCTAATCCTATATCCTATGCTGGGTTAGATGCTGACTTCAGTAATACAAATACCAATGGTCAAATTATTTCAACTTCCGTTCAAACAGATGTCAATGGTATAGTAATGACTAAGTATGTGGTGGATGATGTGATTAACTCAACACACTCGCTTTCTGTGACTAGTCTAGAAGTGATAACCGGTACTTCTGATAAAATTAGAGTTATAGGCTCAGAAGAGGTTCGATTCGAGATAATAGGCCCTGATACAGTAACAGTAGGTCAAATAAGTGATGTATTTACCGTTCGGCTTGTGAATGCGGATGGCTATGAATATAACGTAACTCAGAATTTAGGCTTGAAAATTGATATTCCTGCCTCCAATAACCTGAGTATATTTGAGCCTTTGGATGATACGGTAAAAACCAAAGATGATAGACGAATCATCATATCAAAAAACAAAAGTGAAGCCCCCCTTAAAGTTTCACAAACAGTATCTGGCTGGAAAAATTTAAAGGTGAGAATTGTTTATGGATTATTGAATCTAGAGCCTGACTCTATCCCCGTATACTTTATCTCGGAAATTCCAAGAGACATTGAACTTCATGGTGGTAACAATCAGGAGGGTTTAATTGGTACTGAGGTGGAAAAAGATCTAGAAGTTAAAATTTTTGATCAATACAACAATCCAGTGACCAAAATGCCTGTTCGGTTTGATATCACAGAAGTGCCAATACAATCAAAGGGATATGAATTGTTTGAAAGTGCACTACCAGCAAAATCTACAAGTAAATCTATGAATTATCTTGCTGAAACGATTAGCACTGAAACTGATTCTGGAGGTATAGCTAGGGCCAAATTCAGATTTGGCGATATTCCTGGGATTTATTTAGTAGAAGCTACTGTAGCAAATTTAGGCACTTTGGTTTTCAATTTAACAGCTACACCAGAGAATTATGATTTGGAGCAGAATTATCCTAATCCATTCTCGGATGAGACTGTTATTCCATTCCAACTACCAATGAAATCAACGATTTCGATAGAAATTTATGATCCTACGGGAGCATTAATAGAACGCCCAATAGAAAAGCAAGAATACGATATGGGCCGACATTTATTCACATGGGAATCAAAAAATAGAGCCTCTGGTATTTATTATTACCGTTTAATTGCTGAAGGAGAGGATGGAACAGTATTCATAAAATCGAAAGGCTTAACGATAGTACGATGAGAATTATAGGAAATATGAAAAAACAGTCAATTGTATCATTATTAGTCGTTTTAGTAGGTTTGTTAAGTCAAAGCCTTTCGGCTCAGGTGGGTATATCGGGAGTTCCTTTTCTTCGGATTGAACCAGAAGCTCGATCTGCGGGACTTGGAAATACTGGTGTGAGTGATAGCAGAAATTACTATGCAGGGTTTTGGAACCCTTCTATATTGGCACACCAAAAAGAGTATAGTTTTGGTATCACTCATTCAGATTGGTTACCTGGATTAAGTACAGATTTGTCTTTTGATAATTTTTCAGGTGTAATACCACTTGGAGCAAAAAGTACAATATCAATCGATGCTCTTTACTTTAATTTGGGCAGCCAAAGTAATATGGACGCTAGCGGTAATTACCTTGGGGATTATTCGAATTATGAATTTACGATATCTAGTTCCTATGGATATGCCCTGTCTAGTAGATGGTCAGTAGGTCTTAATCTAAGATACATTAGTAGTAATATTGCTGATGGTGTTCAGTACCAAGATAATACCTTAAAACCTGGTACAGGTCTATCTTTTGGTATTGGAACATTGTATTCGAATACTATAGTTTCAACCATGAAACGTAGGTTAGATACTCGTTTTGGGCTTAGCTTGAATAATATGGGGTCTGGTGTAGACTATGGTGATAATCTTACACTTGAGCCATTACCTACCCAACTTCGAATGGGATATTCATTTGATTTATTCACAGGGGATAATATGAAGCATAGAATCTCCTTGTATAATGACTACTCTAAAAATTTAGCACGCTCAGAAACTATTGTTGAAAATGGAGTAACTAGGTATGAACCGGTTAGCTCATGGAACGCTTTAACAAAAGGGTGGGGATCAGTAGATGTTTATACAGGTGATGAATGGGTGGCCTTAAGTTTTGTAGACCAATGGAGTATGGGAACGGGTGTTGAATATGCCTTAATGGATAAATTTATGCTTAGGGGAGGATATTATACTGAGAATCAGTGGAATGGTGGTCGTAATTATCTAACTACTGGAGTGGGATTACATGTTGCTAATATTAAAACGGATATTAGTTATCTGGTTAGCACAAAGGCTAATGATCCTATGGCGAATACCGTTCGGGTTTCTGTACGTTTAAATCTTAAAAAAGAGAAGAAAAAGCGCATACCAAAGTATGTGCCACCTACATTTATTCAGCCAGATTCAACTATCTCAGAAATAATTGTCCAGCAACTTATCATGCCAGATATCGAATTGGATACTACACGAATATTAATACCATCTTTACCTGAACTTACTGTGAATACTCTTGCGGATTCTATAAATGCAATTTCTCGTGAGATGGTTAATTTTGACGTTATGTCATCACGCATAAATCCAGATCAAGCAGCTGTATTATTAAAGTTTGTTGAACTCCTAAAGACCTATGAAGATGCTTACATAGATATAAAAGGTTATACCGATTCCAGTGGTAATTTGCTGTTGAATACGATGTTATCCGAAGCCCGATCACGAGCAGTATGGTTATATATGGTAGAACAGGGTATAGCTTGGGAGCGAATCGATATTGAGGGTCTTGCGGATAGCGATCCATTGGCCGATAATGATAGCGATGAAGGGATGGCTCAAAATCGTAGAGCTTCTATTGTGTTAGATAGTTTAAAAATGGCAACAACTGAAATATTAATAGATATCAAAGGACAGTCAGTGATAAATCCTGATAACCGAGGCGTATTTATTTCAGGTAACCCATTGAGATTTATGCTACTAGATGTGGTCGATGAAAACACCTTTATTAATAATTTAGGTGGGATTTTGACTTGGCTTGAACAAAATCCTAATGAGTCCATAGAGATTGGATATCATATTAATTATCCGTCATCCGGTAATTCATTTGAACGAGAATTGGAAAAAGCACGATCAGAAAAAATTAAGTCTCTGTTTATTCGTTCAGGGATAGATCCTAAGCGTTTAATAGTAATAACAAAAGCACAGACTTTTAATTGGCAGAATCGTATGGAAGGCCTTATGGACTTTTCTCAACAAGAGCACTTGGTAATTAGGGTTAGGGACTAGTAATTATTAGATTAATTTGTGAAGAAAGGCCCTACATATTTCTATAGAATTTAAACTTAAAAAAAAGGCGGTAAGTCTTTCAATTACCGCCTAAGTTTATAAGCTAATCATGACATGTAATCTATCAGGATTTACTCCAAAGCTGATCCATGTCTTCAAGCTCTAAGCCTTTGGTCTCTTGGACCATTTTAGCAATAAATACAACAGATACGATTGCAAAGAAGGCATAAATACCGTAAGCACCAGTAAGGCCTATACCTGCTAGTAGTATAGGGAAACTAATAGTGATTCCGAAGTTAGATAGCCACTGAGCTAATCCAGCAATTGAAAGACCAGAGCCTCGCATTTGATTGGGGAACATTTCTCCTAACATAACCCACATAACGGGTCCCCAGGATCCATTGAAGCCCGTCTACCGTACCATTAATAACCCACTATCGAAGCCAAAAAGTAATCCCCCCAAAGTAGCTACTAAGGTTATAGCTGCTACATAAAATGATTGATTTTTCTCCATAATAATGAATAAGTGATTAGTCTTTGATTAAAATAGCAACAAAAACCACTAAAAAGCTTTTTTGTGCCGTAACATGTACATAAAGTACATTAATTTTATGACCAATACCGACGAATATTGAAGCCCTCACCGCTTAATATATCGCTTAGCAGTTGATCACTTTTCATTGGAATGATTGCCCTAGGTAACTTACTAAGCAGCGGATGTTCTGGATTTTCGAGTTCCACATAGATAGGAGAAGCTGAATTCATTCTCATAATTCGACTGACCAGATGAAGAGATTTAACATCTGGATCCGTATATCGAATATTAGCGAATACAAAGATGGCCTTTGCTGTTGCAATGTTAGACTTGCGTAAGACTTCAGGGCTCACAGGAACACCCTTTATGAAATGACAATCATTGTATGGTCTGGTTTCCACCAATGAGCCAATAACTACTTTTTCAATATGTTTAGTTTCTTCATAATCACGTAACTGATGAATGAGTTCATCCGCATAGGCTGTATATTCACAAATTACAATATGGTCACTTCCTAAGTAAGGTACTAAACCCCGTTCTTCACGTACAAATCTTGCTTTCACCCATTCCAATATTAAAGAGATGGTATGGGTATAACCGAATATCCCAATTACGATTGCTCCAACACCTGCTATACGTCCTAAATCCGTAGTTGGAGTTATATCTCCATACCCTACAGTGGTGGAAGTAACCACCCACCACCAAATCACGTCGGTGTAATGTTCTAGCCCCTCAGAGCCACCTTCGGCATACCAAAATACAGTCGTTGTACCTATAAAACTGAGCAGAAATAATCGGAACAAAAAGTATATTTCGTGTCCAAGTGTAGATTTAACGCCTAATAATTTTCGTAGTTTCAAACCGTAAACTTTAATTTAAACTAAAGTACAAAATATATATTTATTCACAAGGGGTGACAGAAATTGACCTAGGTCATTAGTACCTTATTATAAATTATATCAATCAGTTTATATGGAATTCCCAACGATACTCATACTTTTGATTCTCTTCTTACAAATCATTTTACTTGTGGTTTTCTGGCGTAATCGTTCAGGTGAACAGACCTTCGATTCATCTGAAATGATACAGCCAATGGAAGAAAAGTTAGACCACTATGAGAAGATTTTACGGGATGAATTTTCCAGAATTCGGGGTGAAAATACTCAGTCTGCTCAACTACAACGAAGTGAGTTAAATGGGCGATTAGAAAAATTCGAACAAGCCCAAAAACAAAATGTAACCGATCAGAACAATCAATTACGTGATCGACTAGCTGAAGTGATTGTAAAACAAGAGAAATTAAATGAGGATGCTGAAAAACGCATCAAAGAAGTGAAATTGACCGTAGAAGGTCAGCTGAAAGAAATTCGTGAAGACAATAGTACTCGTTTGGAGGAAATGCGTAAGACGGTTGATGAAAAATTAGAAGATACGCTGCAAAAGCGTTTAGGGGAATCATTTAAGTTAGTTTCAGAACGATTAGAACTGGTTCATAAAGGCTTGGGTGAGATGCAACAGTTAGCTACTGGGGTTGGTGATTTGAAAAAAGTATTGGATAACGTTAAGACCAGAGGTGTACTTGGAGAATATCAGCTTGAAAATATTTTAGAGCAATTATTAACTCCCGACCAATACGATAAAAACGTTGCCACTAAAAAAGATAGTCAGGCTCATGTAGAATTTGCTGTACGCTTACCAGGAAAGAATACAGATGAACCTGTCTGGATGCCGATTGATTCGAAGTTTCCAATTCAGGGATATGAGGCTCTCTTGAATGCCTATGATATAGGTGATGCGAAAGAAATTGATACTGCTCAAAAGCATTTACTCCGGACCATAGAAAGTTTTGCAAAGAGTATATCGGATAAATATATAAATCCTCCATTTACGACTGATTTTGCCATCTTATTTTTGCCAATAGAAAGTTTATATGCCGAGGTGCTACGTCACCCAGGATTATTTGAATCGCTCCAGCGAAAATATAGAATCACAGTTACAGGCCCTACGACACTTTCTGCCCTATTGAATAGTTTGCATATGGGCTTTAGGACCCTACAGGTTCAAGAGAGAAGTAGTGAAGTGTGGAAAATATTAGAATCGGTTAAATCTGAGTTTGGGAAGTTTGCAGCTCATCTAGAAAAAGTAGACAAAGATTTTGCGAAAGCGCACAAAAGTCTGCAAACCCTCCGAAATACGCGTACCAATGTTTTGGAGCGTAAGCTACAAAATATTGCACAGCTCGATGAGCCTATCTCGAATTCCGGCACCAGCTTACTTACCGATACTAGCGGGGTTCAAGAACCGACGACCAGGGACGAAGCATTAGACGAAGAAGAATAGGACTTGGTTATTTTAAGTAGCGTGTTCTAACGGTAGAAGCTTTTTCCCCCCAATCCGTCCATGCTACCAGAAGTCCATCGTTGTATTCCGTCATTTGAGGGAATCCACTACGCCTTGAAGCATCGATGGCGTCTAAAACTAAATCTTGCATTACGGTGCCATTTCGATCAATCTCCTGAATATGGAGTTGAGCCGTATCTTCAACACGTTCAACAAAGCTAATCCATGCCGAATTGTTTTTTGTCATAATCAAATCCACTCTTCCGAGTGTGCTGCCCTCACTAATGACTATTGGTTCAGAGAAAGTATCTCCATAATCATCTGAAAACGCTAGCTTAACGCGAGCTTTTTGTTCAGCGCCAGTAAACCATGCAACAGCAGTTACACCATTTTTGAAAACTACTTGAGGTCCATTCACAGGACAAGCTGCAATTTTCCAACCATCATTATGAACAGCTTTTGGGTCACTCCAGATACCATTTTCATATCTGCTGATATAGATGTCACGGATCTCCTGATCACTTCGGTTTCTGAAAACTGAAATTAATCCTCGATCCGTAGTTGTTAAAGAAGTATTGCAGCAATCACAAACTGCATTATCAATTTCACTCTCTTCCAGAAGTTCTCCTTGGGTATTTATGAGAGCACCACGTATGGTCATTGCAGTGTTCAATGGACTATTTGCGGCAAGGTCTGATGGATTTGATGATGAATGATTTCCCATATCATGATTTTCCATGTTATGATCCATACCAGATTGGGTGTTTCGTCCATCTAACCAAATAGCGTAAAAATGACTGCTATCAATTGCTTGCATACTTACAAACCCATGCTCAGTCGCAGTACCATCGGTATGTGGAACAAAAGAGGGTGTAGCAAATTCTATGTTGCTAGTGGAACCATCTTCTTCATGCCTATCTGAATAATCCTCAAGATTGAAACTTTGAATACGTACGTCGTAGGAGTAGGTATGTCCGGGAACTTTATTTAACCAATGACTAGCCATAGGTTTGCCATTAAAACCAATTACGGAAGGAAAATCTGCCCAATTTATAAACCAATTGTCCGATGCAGCAATCATCATTGGAGTAGACCACGCACCTAAAGCACCGTCTGAGGCAGGGGGAAGTGTACTAAGGTGTAATTCAGCAACATCATCTACTTGATGAATCCAACTCATATGCACGGCACCCGTGTTATCTGTATATAGACGAGGATATTTACTATTTAATGTCGATGGATTCTCCGTTGGATATTCTTGTATCTCATTTGTTGTGCAAGCGGTACATAAGAGGATAGTCCAAACGCCTATGAGTTTTAATAGATTCATAATATTAGTTATTGTCGAATTAGTATTACGTTGATATTACTTCGTTTAAAATTCAAATTAAAGCTCTTCAATTGTTTCGCCACATCTAAGCATCATGTCGCCATAATAAGGATTACGTATCTCGGCATCTTCACTAATCCAGTATGCTCCATTACCAGCATTCGCCATTGGGCAAAACTGAACATATCTAACATCACTCAATGAGTACTGCTTAGTTAATTCTACCATAGTGGTTGAAAGGTCAATAAAATAGCTCCTAAACTCTTTAATAGTAGACGCAGTTGAGAACAGTCTTACTTGATTACTTAATTGCTCCAATAATACCCTACTATCTTCTTTTAAAGAGGAAATCTTAAGTGCTTCTTCAATGAACGTGAGCATCGATTTACTATAAGTAGTACTCTGAGTTATTTCAGTAACAACAAGGCTATTCTTCAGCTCTACGTATATATTAACCAAGCTATCGATGTCGAGAGAGTTTATTGTAGTATATTGGAACTGCTGATTTTGAACCATACTTGGTTTATTGGAAAGTTGTGCGGCAGCATCTACTATAAATGTGCCTTTAGAAACCACTCTTTCACCCTCATTTAGACCGTCTAAAATCACTATAGAGTCTTTAGTCTTAGGGCCAAGGATTACTTGTCTCAACTCATTAAAACTACCGGAATCCATTTCTTTGTTTACATATACAAAGGATTTTTCACCAGTCCACAAAACAGAAGAGTAAGGTACTGTTAGTTGTTTTTTTTCGCTGAATGGTACGAGAAGGTGTCCAGAAAGTAGTTGATTAGGTCTCAAATTTGATGAGGCATTTTCTATGGTTAGACGTACAGATGCTGTTTGAGTATCCATGGTAATTTCTGGAGAAATATACTCTATGGTACCGGTTAAGGGCTTATAGGTATCATTAGAAGAATGGCGACTTAAGGTATTTTGGGCTAGTTGCCAACTTATTTTTTGTCCTACTTTTAAGTAAGGAAGTTGATGTTCATAAGCTTCTACCACAAGCCAAAGTTGCCGGTGATCGTTGATTAAAAATAAAGATTCACCTCGCTGCATATACTGTTCAGGTAACACTTTCAATTCATGAACGTATCCACTTGAAGGAGCACGAAGTGGAATGGTATCCATGATCTTACCTGTACTTTGTACCTTTTTAATATCATCATCACTCATTCCTAAACGCTGAAGTTTAACCCTCGATGAATTTAAAAGACCCTCACGAAGTGGAGTGCTATTACTTAGAGTGATTAATTCTTGTTGCGCATTGATCATTTCTGGAGAGTAAATCGTTGCAACGATATCACCCGTTTGCACATAAGCACCGGCATAGTTAACCAATAATTCATCTATTCTCCCTTCAACATAAGAAGACATGCGTACGGAAGTTCTCGGGTCCAATTCAACCCGTCCTGGTAGTTTAAAATCTAATTCTACTGATGTAAGTTTTACCACGTCGGTTTCTAGTTGAAGATCTCGTGACTTTTGAGAAGCCAGAAATATGCTATTCTCAGTTGCTCGATTGTAATTACTAGAATGTGAATCATCACCTTCAATTTCTCCTGAATGCTTGTGCTCATTGCTATGATTATCCATAGATTTTGAGTTGCTCTCAGTTGGTTTTAAAACTAAATCCATACCACAAATTGGGCAGCTACCAGGCTCATTTTGCTGAACATCTGGATGCATACTACAGTAATAGATACTTTGGGTGACAGATTCTTCTCTAGATTCCATTTCATGATTAGCAGGATGCTGTTCATGGTTTGTTTCACCACAAGCTAATGTGATAAACAACATACAATAGAATAGTATGCTAGTTTTCATGTTGAGTTTCATAGTTACGTTATTTTGTATTGGTTGCTACATTCATGTTAAATCGTTCAGACTCTGGAGAAATCAATCGATTTATTTGCTTTAGTAGTTGAAATAATTGCTTTTCTTCATTTAGCCGGGAAATTTGCAAGGCAATTTTTCTATCCAAAGCGTTAAAAAACTTCGTTAAATCACCATTTTCTGTCTCAAGTTCTCGTTGGGTCAACTCTAATAATTCATTTATTAGGTTAATTTGAGTAGTTATTCGTTTGATATTTTCGGTATGGATGAAATGCTGAC
>RFPJ01000080.1 GCA_009926145.1 Bacteroidota bacterium | reverse complement strand
ATATAGGCATCTGCTTCTTTTTCAGAGAAACCTACGCCCCGATCACCTAACTTTATTGGTTTAGGAAAGTTTGGATCCGATTGGCGTTTCCGATACATACTGGCTCGGGTCAATCCAGACTTGTGCATTAACTCTTTGGTTCTGATTATTCTGTCGGACATCTTGTTACCTCATGGTCACGATTGATGTCCAAGGGGTATCAGGTCATTTCGGTACAAGTACCCTAGTTGTCCAAAAAACCTTTATTGCGTAGGTATTTCTGAGCACCCTGAACGGAGATGCCTTCTTTTTCAGCCACGTATGCAATCGCATCTTTTCCTAGCCTTTTCGCTTCTTCTACGAGTGCTTTTCGTTTTTTATGCATGTCGTTGTATTTTCCAAAGTCAGAGGGGTTACCCTTTGAAGTTCTTGATTTTTTACCACTCCATAGGAGTCTAACATAACGACTTTAAAGTCTTCTATAATGCGTGAGAAGGATTGATAGTTCATGAGTGTAGTATAGTGAGGAGCTGAGTGGGATCGAAACCTTTATCCAACTTGGGTAAATGTGTTTCGAAGGTTTCTTTTTGAAGCTTATTTGCAAATAGTTCATGGAAGAAAAACCGTCCATATTTAACCACATAGGTTAATAGGAAAAAGCGATAACTTTCTTTAAGAAATAGAATTTCCTGTTCGGTTAATGGATTGATTCGATGATAAGACGACAGAAATAACTTAAAACGCTCATGCATCATAATATCTGCGTTGTAGGTAAATAGGGTTCGATCACCAATATCGGATACGACTCTTGAGAAAAAATAAAAATCCAACATTCGGCTGCTCACTCTAAACCAATCATAATCCCAACGAGAAAAAAGACGAAAACTTTTCGTCACAGAAAAATTCCCAATATTCCAATCTACAAATACGGGAATACGTTCAAGTTTATCGGCTTCCAAGCGAATAAAATTCTCTTTGAACAGTTCTGCTTGATCTTCTATCAAATTTCGATACATATGATGCTCGAAAGTACCTTCTTCGGTCTTCAGATAGTTTAATAAGTCATCAATGTCTACCATTAAGGTTTTTGAAGAAGGAGGTAGGGTATGACGCACTTTATCACAAGCTTTGTGAAAGTGTGCCATTTGATTGCCAAATTTGATGATTTCTGAATCATCCAATCGTCTATGTAAACGGTGCCGAATTTTAATAGGTCGATAAAAAACCACCCATACATCGAGCGGGTCTACTTTATGGCGGTATACAAATAACTCGTTTCCTTTCATGAGGGAACGGGAAAGTACATGTTCAAAAGGATCAGGTAAATTGTTCGATAAGCTATTAATAATGGTATGATCTTCTACAAAATGATCATAAGATCCAAAATAAGACAACTTAGCTACGATGATGCTTTTATCGGATAGAATCATCCGGTATACATGATTAGTCGAAACTTTAGCACTAATATCTTCGATATGAACCAATTCTCTACTGGAATCGTAGGATTCCCAGGCATTACTCACAATGGTATTGAAATCAATAAAAGCCATATCAAATAATTTCTAAATATCTGCTTAATTCCCAATCCAGATCTTTTTTTTCTGACTTTTCAATTTCCCAATATCTGGTTTTTAAAAAATGCTCCACAAAAACATCCCCAAATAATTCGTTTGGTATCTCAGAATGTTTCATCTGATCAACAGCCATAGCTAGGGTGTCTGGAAGTTTATGAAGCGTTGAAACTTCATAGGCATTGCCCTTCGCAAAGCTATCCTTTAGGCTTAGCTTATGCTTGATTCCATAGAGACCACTGGCCAGGCAGGCCGCCATACTCAGGTAGGGATTGGCATCGCAGCCAGGGACGCGATGCTCCAAATGTAACCCGCCGTTTAGTTCCGAGACGATTCGAATGGCAGTTGTTCGGTTATCCATTCCCCAGCTTACTGTAGTTGGAGCCCATGAACCTTTCACGTAGCGACGGTAGCTGTTGGTTGTAGGAGCTAGTAAGGGCATTATATAGGGGAGACAAAACAATTGTCCGGCCAAAAACTGTTCGGTAACCTTATTTAACCCAGTATGGGTATCAGCCGTCCCAAATACGGCTTCATTATTTTCGTTCCAAAGGCTATGGTGTAGGTGGCCACTACAACCCGGATAGTCCAGTGACCATTTTGCCATAAAACTCGCAACATGCTCCATAGAATAGGCCACTTGTTTTACGAGTAATTTGAATAGTACTGCGTTATCGGCTGATCTGAGGGCATTATCATAGTGAATAGCCGCTTCATAAACGCCTGGTCCCGTTTCTGTATGAAGTCCTTCCAAGGGCAATCCGGCTTTACTGCAAAAATCCAACAGCGTATGGGTAATCTCCTTAAACTGTCCACTTCGCAGCATAGAATACCCAAACATACCAGGACTTATGGGATGTATTTGGGTGAAATTTTTGTCTTGAAGGCTTTGAGGACTTTCCCGGAATAAGAACCATTCAAACTCAGCCCCAAATTTGGCTTCAAACCCCATCTCATGGCACTGCTGAATAATGTTGAGTAGAAGACTTCTTGGACAAATTTCACTAAGGGTCTCATCATCCCGAAAATCACCCAAATAAAGATGCATAGACTCTTCCCAGGGCATTTCCCGTTTCGTAGACGCATCTATTTTGAGTTTGCCATCCGGAAATCCGGTATCCCAACCACTTAGGCTTTCAAACGGATATACCTCATCTTGAACATCCCATCCAAAAACGACATTACAAAATCCAATGCCACTACTAAATGCCTTTTTCAGTTTACTTGAGGGAAGGTATTTCCCTCGTAATACGCCGTCGATGTCTGTGAATGCAACCTTGGTATAGGATTCAATATGTTCTTGCATATGCTGTTTGATGCTTTCGCTACAGTAATTAGTGTATGAGTAAGTTAATTAGAATAGGTTATTCTGAGCTTGCCGAATCTGCCGCTACTTGTATCCAACCCATTCGCAATGCCTCGGGTAGATCTACTTCCGATATCAAGGCATGATATTCGAGTCCAACTGGACAGCTACAAGCCTTGCATACTGGAAATTGCACGGTTTTTGAAGATAATACAGTGATTTTTGCTTCGTTTAACTCTAAAAGAGCGTCTTCTATATTAGCAAATTCATAAGGGATACACTGCTGTTCACCGGCTGGGTGTTTAATCCAGCGAGGGTTCGTGCTGGATTGCTCATTCACAAAAATCGACTCACAGGCTACCAAAGGAAAAAGAGTTAAAAGTAGAAAGAGGATAGTTGTATTGGAATCTTGCATAGCACGGCTATTTATTCAAAAGAAGTTTGGTCGTATACTGCTTTCGATTGTTGAACAAATTCTAGTCGCAATATACTCAATCATAGCTTCAATGCGCTAGATTAATGATTCCCTAATATCGGGGTTATCTCAGCTTAATATGGGAGGTGTTTTTTTTATAAAAATTCATCTACCCTATGAAACGAACATTAGATACGGTTGTTATATCCGATGTGCACCTCGGAACAGTGGGTTGCCATGCTGTAGAGCTTATTCAATATCTCAATTCCGTCGATCCCAAACGAGTTATCCTTAATGGGGATTTTATCGATATGTGGCAATTTAAAAAATATTACTGGCCAGATGCTCACATGCATGTAATAAGGACGCTCATTACCATGATGACCAATGGAGTAGATATATATTATTTAACCGGGAATCACGACGAAACTCTCCGAAAAATATCTCGGATGCAATTAGGTCCATTGCATGTGCGGGACAAGCTAGTCTTAGAACTGAATGGTGAAAAAGTATGGTTTTTTCACGGAGACATCTTCGATGTAACCATGAAATATTCCAAATGGCTTGCGAAACTTGGAGGCCATGGGTACGAATTGTTAATCTTATTGAATCGCTGGGTGAACACAATCTCAGTGCGATTAGGATATGGAAAGCTATCGCTGTCTAAAAAAATCAAGAATGGGGTGAAGACCGCGGTAAATTTTATAGATGATTTTGAAGTAACCGCCATGGAATTGGCCATAGAAGAGGGCCATGACTATGTTGTATGTGGTCATATTCATCAACCCAAGATACGCGGATATGAAAATGAACATGGCAGCGTAATTTATATGAACTCCGGTGACTGGATTGAAAATTTAACCGCTTTAGAGTACGATGGACATGAATGGAGTTTGTATCGGTACGAAACGGATGTGCAATTACATTCTAGAACCAACATAATGCCATTGGTGCCTTCTCACACGGCTATTGTTGATTCCAACTTAGGTCAGGTTCAAGCATGAGAATTTTGTATGGCATTCAAGGCACAGGCCATGGTCATATAAGTAGAGCTCGGGTGATATTGCCAAGGCTAAAACAATTGGCCGATGTAGATATTCTCATTAGTGGGTATAACTATAATTTAAGCCTAGATGACCCTATAAGGTACACCGCGCGCGGGATCAGTTTGGAGTATGATCATAAGGGTAGTGTAGATTATTTTGTAACCGCCAAAAATATCCGCCCAATTAAACTACTACAGGATATTCATTCATTGCCTGTAACAGATTATGATTTTGTGGTGAACGATTATGAACCGGTTACAGCTTGGGCAGCATATAAATCTGGTGTGCCAACCGTTGCCATAAGTCATCAAGCGTCTTTTTTATCCCAAAAAACACCTAGGCCAAAGAACGTTTCTCTTTTTTCTGAAGGCGTACTTCGTCATTTTGCTCCGTCAAATACGGCCGTAGCCTGTCATTATTTGCGGTATGATGAATTTATTGAACCGCCTATTGTTAGACGACACATCCAGAACCTGAGCCCCTCGGCACAGGATCATGTAACGGTATACTTACCGGCCTATAATTATCGCGAGTTACTTCCCTACTTTCATGCCATACCCCAAGTTGCTTGGCATATTTTCAGCTCCGACTGTGAAATTGGATACGGGAAGGGAAGGCTATGAGCTTAGCCGAAGTGTGTAATGAGGATTTGCTCATTCAAAAAATTATAGCCAAGGGTCAAGCTTCAGTTCCAAATACGCTATATCGTTCAAAATCTGCCTAAAGCTAGACGGTAAATTTGGGAACAAATTGTTTTAAAGGCATTCCCTCCTTGGTAGAATTCAAAGAGCTATCATCTCTTCGTAATTCTATTTCATAAGTGATGTATGCGGGGTTCATATACCGGTACTGATAATAGACTCGTTTATTTCCAAGGGTTTTCGAGCATCGCTCAATACACATGAGCGCAGTACCAAGTTCAACCCCTACATGCTTGGCTATTTCCTTGTCTGCTGATATGGCATTAAAGGAATAGGAACCCGCTGTAATGGGTATTTCATACTTTTCTTCTAATATCTCATAGATGGTTTTCGATTCTAAGTCTTCATCAAATAATAACTGCCCATAGCTAGCGGGTAACCAAGTCTGATCATAGGCAACTACTTGATCATTCGCATTACGTATTCGGTCTAGTCTCATCAGCTGACTCGTGGGGGACAGACCCAATCGTGAATTGATGGTTACATCCGATTTGGTTTTTTTGAAACTGATGATTTTTGAACTCGGTTCATAGCCTGCCTTACGGAGATCCTCCGAAAAATCGGTGAGCTGAATGATTGGGTGTTCATTTTTCCGAGCCATCACAAAGGCACCCAGACCTTG
>RFPJ01000079.1 GCA_009926145.1 Bacteroidota bacterium | reverse complement strand
TTGCCGGACTTTGAGATAATACCCACCTAGTTTTTAACGCTGAAGTAATTGATTTCAGAATCTCTTTTAGCACACACATAGCACAATGTTATTAAGTAAGCTAAAAGATTTTTAAATATTCTCTGAACCAATTGCCAGTATTGAGTTTGCGGGTGTGGTGTTAATGGCTAGCACAATAGCCTTCCAAGCTATTGGTACGGGTTCGAATCCCGTCACCCGCTCCATTAAATAATGCAGTAGCACATATGTCCTTGCTTTTTATTTCTAGTGCTCTATTGCCAATGTTCGGCATTATATTTGGAAGCTTTGTTGGTGTTATCTATCATAGAAAAATAGCCTCCCGCATAAAAAAAGAAATAATCATAACAAGATCACACTGCGATACATGTTATAAACAACTGACGATATTGGAGCTTTTGCCTATTGTCTCTTATTTGATATTGCGGGGACGTTGCAAGGATTGCCAATCTGAGATACCAATACAGTACTTTTATATCGAAATCTTATTTTTAATTATTTCACTGAATCTTTTACTGCTGCCTCTTCATATAGTTGAGGCATACATGGCGCTCGTACTCATTGGTTTATTAGTAACCCAGGCTATTTCTGATTTTCTAAATAAAGAATTGTTTACACTTGCCTCAATATTCATTGCAATTCTTGGCATTATTCAATCGTTAATATTCTCAACCTATAGTTCAATAACTTTCTCATTAGTAGGTTTAATTACTGGCTTTATGAGCCTATACGTAATTAATAAAATTTATTTCCTATTTAAACGAAGAAATGGGATTGGAGAAGGTGATTTTATTCTTTTTGGAGGTATCCTTGCCATCCATGGTGTCGAAATGTTTGGACCAATATTGTTGATTGCATCTTGTATAACACTCGGAATTGGCTATTTAACACATTCATTGCAGGGTGAGATGCCATTAGGAACAGGATTAGCAATTGCAGGAACGGTTTTTTTATTAATCCCCCTGTAGATCATGCCTGCCTTGCAAGCAAGGCAGGTATTGAAATTATCTTAGAGCGAGCAGGTTGTCTTTTAGGTTATCGCAGTATCTATGATATTTTTCTGCAACCACCAAACGTTTTTGCTTTGTTAAGAATTGAGTTTGGGCTTCACAAGTTCTGACCGGATCAATGGTGCGTGTATTTGTGTATTGAATATAATCTGAAATTAGACCAAAGGTGACTACGTCATTATAACTCATTGGTAAATCTGTTCTTTGGAGAATTTCCCCACCATTAGCCGATCTAAAGCATCCAGCTGCACCAGATGGGCAATTAAGCGTTACTAAGTTATTATCAAAAGTAACACCTATTTCAAGAGCTGTGTCACCAATAATAGCTTCAGCTTCTTTATGAATGCTCACATCATTACTAAAAACAAAACCGGAGGTTGTAAGTAATAAGATTGTCATTAAGTGTTTCATTTGTTACTCCTTTGTTACAGTTATGTAACATTAATGTCACAAAAATATGACAAATAAATACTAGAGTCAAGAAATATTTATTAGAAATTTTCTCATGTGTTTCTCAATTGTCACTAATTGTTACTGTCTGTTTGCAGAAATTTCATAATTATCACGCAATATATGAGCATTATTTTGTGGAGCTACCTATGAATAAACTCTTTTCAACTCTTTTTACAATAGTATTCCTTGTATCTTGTGGCGGGGGTAGCGATACCTCTATTGCTTCGCCAGGTCAATTAGGTCAAGTTGACCCGCCGACTGGAGGCTCTGGTGGAGGTGCAACAACAACTAACACAAGAACAGGAAACTGTCCTAGTCATTCCAATGTATCTGAAGATAGCGCGATCGACGGCAATACAGTTTGTGCAATTTCTGGTGAAATTACAGACGAGCTTACATTAACCGATGATGTGATTTATAGATTATTTGGCACAGTCAACGTAGGTATCGATATGGGTGGCGACGGTCAAAAGGCTGGTGGTGCAGCAGGTATTCTTAACATACCTGCAGACGCAATCATTATCTCGAAGACATCAGATGACTACTTGATTGTTAATCGAGGCTCCAAAATTGAGGCTAAAGGTACGTCTACAAAGCCAATTGTTTTTACACATTCTTCAGCTTTTGATGGTTCTCTTGCTAACCCAGAAACTGCAACAGGGCTTTGGGGTGGAATTGTTATTTTGGGTAAGGCACCGATCAATAAGTGTTCCAATGATTTAAGAGGCACTGCTGATTGTGAACAATTGGTTGAAGGCGCAACAAATGCTTTGATGGGTGGAGCTACTCCTGATGATAATTCCGGTACTTTAAGATTTGTAAGAGTGGAATATGCTGGGTATGAAGTTTTCCCAGGAAATGAACTAAACGGCATAACATTTGGTGCTGTTGGCTCAGGTACCACAGTTGATTATGTTCAGGTGCATAACAATGCCGATGATTGCGTTGAGTTCTTTGGTGGAACAGTTAATGTAAAGCATTTGGTTTGTACTAATGCGGGAGACGACAATATTGACGTTGATTGGGGCTATACTGGAAAGCTTCAATATGTTGTTATTAAACAAGCAAGCGGCAGCGGTGATCATATTGTTGAGTCAGATAATACTGACGCTGATCCAAATGTAGGTTGGCTTACTACTCCCAGATCTACTCCTAAAGTTGCTAACTTTACATTTATTTCATCTGGTCAAGATGAGATTCTAAAGTTTAAAGAAGGGGTTTCTGGAATTTATATGAATGGTGTTATTGTCTCCAATGGCTCCAAGGGTTGTGTTGAACACACCAATGCTGAAACCTTGCAAGACGCACCTGGCTTTGACAAGCTTGCTCATCATTCCATCTTTATGGATTGTGGTTCAGGAGCTGTATTTAATGCTGGCGATGACTCTGCTACCGCAGCTGAATTGGAGGCTTCTATCCTGGAGCGGGCTACCAACATTTCTATTGGAACTAACTCCCTAGTTGGTACCTATTTTCTTGGTGAGAATGAAATCCAACGTTGTTTCAGCTTTCAACAATCAAGAAGAAGTTTGTTCTGTTGGAACTCATGCCTCTGGCTCTACTTCGGTACTTTGCCCAGATAATGCTACGCAGATTGATCCATTTTTTGCAAAAACAAACTATATAGGTGCCTTTGGTCCTGGTTCTGATGTTGAAAATAACTGGGCAGCCGGTTGGACGAAAGGCCTCTTTAGTGAAGCAGAGTGCCCAGAGGGTACTGTGCAGACTGAAACTCTCCTGGGTTCAAATGTATGTACAGTTTCTGGGACCGTAACAGCTGACCTAACTTTAAC
Organism: Bacteroidota bacterium; assembly: GCA_009926145.1. Lineage (GTDB taxonomy): Bacteria > Bacteroidota > Rhodothermia > Balneolales > Balneolaceae > UBA1275. The sequence goes on along the minus strand of RFPJ01000079.1, from coordinate 2,425 downwards.
TTATGGAAATCTTTATAGACTAGAAGGCAAAGTTCAAGTCGGAAATGATATGGGTTCGAATGGCACCAAAGATGGCGGCATTGCTGCAACTTTGACTATTGAACCCGGAGTTACTATCTTTGGTGAATCTGGTTCAGACTACTTGGTCATTATGAGAGGCTCTCAGATAGTTGCTAATGGAACTTCATCCGCCCCAATTATTATGACGGCAAGAGATGATATTACTGGCCAAACCGATCAATACTCACGAGGTCTTTGGGGTGGCTTAGTTATTTTAGGTCAAGCGCCAATTAATAAGTGTACCTTTACAACTGCTGGAACTGCTACAACAGCTGGTACGAGAGTGGATCCTTGTGAAAACCTTGTAGAGGGCGCTACGGATGCTCTTATGGGAGGTGAAGATAAGAATGATAATTCTGGTTCACTAAAGTATCTAAGGGTTCAATATGCGGGTTATGAAATTTTCCCAGGTAATGAGTTAAATGGAATTACCTTTGGTGCAGTTGGTGATGCCACTGTGGTCGATTATGTTCAGGTTCATAACAATGCGGATGATTGTGTTGAATTCTTTGGCGGCACTGTGAATGTTAAACACCTCATATGTACTGGTGCCGGCGATGATAATCTTGATATTGACTGGGGCTATCAAGGCAAAATGCAGTTTGTCATAGTGCAGCAAGCAGAAGACACTGGAGATCATATTGTTGAGTCTGATAACACAGATGCAGATGCTGGAGTCGGCTACCTTACGGAGCCACGCTCAAACCCAATAATCTCTAATTTTACCTTTATCGCAAAAGGCCATGATGATGTTGTGAAATTAAAAGAGGGTGTCGCAGGTGTTTATACCAACGGCATTGTTTTTGACAAGAATAATGCCAAGGCTTGCCTTGAACATACTAATGCTGAAACATTCCAAGACGGCGCTTTAACTCCAAAAGTTTCATTTAACTCTGTTGCTTTTGATTGCTCTAAGTTAGGTGCAGCCGGAGATAGTAGTGGTACCGATGCGCAAGTAGCTGCACTAGCCACTGCTGGTTCAAACAACCTTTACTCCGCTGATTCCGGGGGTGGGACTTACACTGTAACTCTAACTGGAGTAGTAAATGGGAGTAATGAAAATGCTGCAACTGTAACCTCTAAGGCTGGAGATACTTTCTTCACTGAAGTTGACTACATCGGAGCTGTAAAAAATTCTTCTGATACTTGGTACAAAAACTGGACTGTTCCAGGAAGTATTGAGCTTGATTAATTGGGAGCAATAACTAGGAAAGCATTATGAATTTATTTACTTCAAAAAAGTTACTAGCTCTCTTAATACTAGTCTCAGCTTCTGCAATATCCTCTCAAGAAATTGAAGAGGTTGTGGTTAGCGGTTCCTTTATTCCGGATGAGAAAAGGGATACTTCTGAGATTAACGTCATTCTTGATGCATCGGAAATAGAGAGAACTGGTGATGACAATATAGCGATTGCACTGACTAGGCTTACCGGATTAAGTTTAGTCAGAGGCAAGTATGTTTATGTAAGAGGGCTAGGAGAGAGATATTCCTCAGCTACGCTCAATGGGTTGGCTTTACCAAGTCCAGAGCCTCTTAAAAGAGTGGTTCCTCTTGATTTGTTTCCAACCGAGGCTATCGAGTCTTCTGTAGTTCAAAAAACCTACTCTCCTGAATTAGCGGGCGAGTTCGGTGGTGGAGCAATTGCAATCAGAACTAAAGCCGTTCCTCTTGAAAGAGTCCTATCTTTTTCATTCTCAACTGGATATAACGAAGTTACTTCTTTAAGCAATGGTTTGCTTTATGATGGAGGTGAAGACGATGACTTTGGTTACGACGATGGTATTAGAAACTATCCAAATCTTATAGGTCAGGCTGTTGCCTCGGGAACAAAAGTAGATAGATCAAATTTTTCTCCCATAGAACTTGCCAATATGGGCAGGGAGTTTGAAAACTCAAAGTTATTAGTTCTTCAGGAAGGCGATGTACCTGTTGATAACTCTTTTAACTTTACCTACGGAGATGAATTACCGTTTAACTTTGGTAATCCAGATCTTTCGATGGGTCTATTTCTAACTACCGGCGTAAGATCTAGCTGGGACACACAAAAAGGAAAGAGGCAGTCTGGAAGTTTGCAGGCTAACGGGGATGGCACGTCTTCAATTGTCCTAGCCGAAGATAAAAATTTGTACTCTACATCCAATGATGTAACTACATATGCAATGGGGGTCCTAGGATTTGAAACAACCCGTTCGGAACTTCAACTAACAAACCTATATATTCATAAGGGCACCAAGGAAGCAAGAATTCTTGAGGGTTTTGATCCGTCCGATGCAACTGATGTAAGAGAGGATTATCTAGAATTTTTTGATAGAACCATGATCACTTCTCAGTTAACATTTTCAACCATTTTTGATAACGAATTAA
>RFPJ01000078.1 GCA_009926145.1 Bacteroidota bacterium | reverse complement strand
AGGTATACCAATGAGTACAATGCATTGAAAGGTTTAAACACCGAAGGTGTTGATTATTCTATTAAGGCCAATAACCGTGATTATTATTCTAGGGGTGTTCAATTACAAGTATCACAACAGTGGAGATGGTTGGCCTCCAGCCTTAGATACGAAGCAGGGCTTAGATTTCACAGCGATGGGATGGACCGCTTTCAGTGGGTAGACTCCTATCGCATGGAAGAGTCATCATTACTTTTGAATCGAGAAGGAACCCCTGGAACAGACAGTAATCGTTTAGAAACGGCAACCGCTTGGGCAGGATATTCACAGATAGAATGGGTGAAAGGTGCGTTCAGTATAAGCCCTGGAATTCGGGTCGAACACATCGATTTAAAACGAGATGACTATGGGAAAGAGGACCCTAATAGAAGTGCTAGTAATCTTCGCACAACTAACAATGTACTTTGGGCCATAATGCCAGGACTGGGCATCAATTATGAAATTTTAAACGGGTTGAATCTATTTGGCGGCATTCATAAAGGATTTGCCCCTCCATCCCCTGGATCTGAGCAAGGTACGGATGCAGAAAAGAGTATCAACTATGAATTAGGAGCCCGATTAAATAAACAAGAAACTCTTTCAATAGAAACGGCTGTATTTTTTAATGACTATGACAATCTATTGGGCAATGATTTATCCGCTGCAGGAGGTGGGGGTGGAACGGCGCAATTTAATGCAGGTGAAGTAAGTGTTTGGGGACTTGAGTTTACAAGCTCCTATGAAATAATAGCTTTGAATGGCGAACTAATGATTCCATTACGATTAGCATATACCTACACAGGGTCTAAATTTCATTCTACTTTTGAAAGTGATTATGAACCATGGGCCCAAGTTACGATGGGTGATGAATTACCCTATTTGCCTAACCATCAATGGCATATTAGTGGAGGTATTTCAAAAGGGCCTATTCAGGCAGATGTAAATTATAGACATCAGTCAAAAGTGCGAATTACGGCTGGTCAAGAAATGATTAGCATGGTCAATGGATTGGATGGGCATCATATTGTTGACCTTAGCATGTCGTATCGATTAAATGAACGAGCTACTTTGCAAACCCACGTTCGAAATCTAATGAATACAAGATATGCTGTAGCAGCCCGCCCCGCGGGATATCGACCTGGCATGCCTAGAATGATTGAGGCTGGCATAAGAATACAATTTTAATGACTTAAGTCTTTGATAACATCACTAAAACAGTTCTTTAAGAAAAACATAAAAAAGTGATTTTTAGTATTGACTGAAGTGTTTGATTATGTCTATATTTGACCCTCACAAAATTATTTTGTGTGTCACTTTCCTCGGTAGCTCAGTGGCAGAGCAATCGGCTGTTAACCGATCGGTCGTTGGTTCGAATCCAACCCGGGGAGCAACTAATATGAAAAACCGTTATGCTACTATAGTATAACGGTTTTTTGTTTTTCAGTAACGTTTTATTGACCTTTATAGTGAGTATTCAAGAATCTCTTTAGTATAATTGTTTCTTGCAATTTAATTTTTAAATTAACATTGTAGTAGACTTGTGACATTCATAAAGAAACTAATATCCGAAACATTATTAAATCTGAAATTAAAAAATTAAGAACATGAGTATTAAAAGAGGGAACCTTGGTTTTCATGTATCATTTGTAGTGCCTAACGATTCCACAGAAAGAATGGATCAATTTATAGCAACACATGAACAGTTTATGCGGGAGACTCATCACCTATCTGGTGATCAAGAACCGATTGTTTTATCTTATTCTGTGTTTAAATCTCCAGAATTCAACAATCCTTTCGATCCTAATAGTGGTGAAACAGGAAACACCCTTTATGGTTTGACTGAAATTTATAATGGCCCTGAAGGTGTTCAGGCCCATATGACTTTAGGTCAGCAACGTGAAGCCATGTTTGCTGAGTTAGTAGACTTAACAAACACATACTGTGTTGCCGGAATTCTTGGAGCACCAGTCATTGCAGCAATGGAATAATTAAAATTTATCATAAGTCACAAGTAGACTTAGTCGTGCTGCAACTTTGAATAATAGGGGGAGCAACTAATATGAAAAACCGTTATGCTACTATAGTATAACGGTTTTTTTATTGGATTCTATTCCAAAGTTTATTGCCGCCAGACTGCTTAAGCATCATATTGTTTGGGTCTACCAAGTAGTTGCCATTATTCACCCAAGGGCCTGTCGGAAGGTCGCTCGTGAAGAGAGCTTTGTTTTCGGTCTTCCAATAACCGTTTAGCTGCTGGCCAGGAGTAGTGCCGGTTACTCCTCCATTTCCCCCGGCTGACTTAGATCTAAATAGTAAAGTCCCATCTCCGAACAAGGACAATGTTTCTTCAATCACATATGAGAAACCGGATATTGGATCAGAAAAAGATTCTGTTCTCCTCCAAACACCTATCAATTGTGAATCTAATCCTACTTTATTAAACAGTTGTTTTTGTGCTTCAAAACCTTCTTGATAAAAATTAATAGTTGTTCCATAACTATCGTTCAATCCAAAATTAAAATTAAGTCCGTAATCGTTGAACTCAATTAAAAACTTGAACTCTTGTGCTGTGAACTTATCCCATGCCGAACCTATTAATTGACTTGATTCGTTTAAATCCCCCAATAAAATATAAGTAGAACCATCACTACCTAAAATGATTCCATAAAATCGATTCTCTGTTTCATCGTTATGAAGACTACCAGGTTCTAACTTCAACGTAGAGGATATTCCGTTAATGTCTCCAGTATATACTCTTGTCGTAAATTCTTGAGCATACAACGATTGGCTGATGAGTAATGCAAGGAACCATCTTAATGTTTTAATGATGCATTTCATACGACTTCAATTATTTTATAGGTAATCATTATCAATGATACTATTTAGAAGTAATTTAAAAGCTTCGGACTCTACTTCGTCCATGTACATGGCATCCTCATCACAGTCAGCAACGGTATCCACAATGCTACCATAAACACCATTATAATAAAGTAAACGCAGTACATTTTTGTCGTTTTCGGTCATATCAGGTTCCATGTCTGTAATATTATGATACATAATACTTCCGTTTTTGTCAGCGTAATCGGCATGAAAAAAGCCTAGGGTATGAAGAATTTCATGTTTTAATAAGGTTTCACCTTCTGTATACCATAGTTCAGCCTTCTCAATTTGTGCACAGTCTTGGTTGTTTCTTGTGTAGGTTGCCGCTCCTAAATAGGAGGGAGGAAAGCTTCTGTCATTCTTAAATACCTCATTAAAAAGTAGTGGTCCACCTTTTACAATTCCAATGTTATACCCTTCTAATTCATTAATGATCTCAAATTGAATGGATTCATTCCTAATGAGTTCTTTTATCTCGGATAAAAAATTTGCAATGATAAGACGATCTTCTTCTGGTACACTCTCATGAATATAAACTTTGATAGTTCCTTTTTGTGATCGTGGCTCATACCAACTATCTAAACCATCTCGTTTGACACTGACGAGGTCATAAAAATGAGAAATAACTGGATGCTCTGTGGAGGTATCATCCTCCGGAGTTATATTCATTAAACCATCGGAAGGGGAGCATTGAAAGAACACAACTGCTAAGAGCAGAAATGCACAAAAAATTTTCATTGGATAATAATTTATTACTCAAATGTAGCCACAAATAGAGTATTAAAGCACTAAAAATTCTCAATAATTTATTCTTTCAAAGTAGATAACAAACCCTCAAGGTCTAATGATTTATTCACCAATTCTAGAGTGCCATCGCTGTTAAAATTCCACTCGTTTTTGGGTCGATCGCAATATAATTCCACACCATTTTGATCTGGATCCTCTATATAAATAGCTTCTGATACCCCGTGATCGCTTGCTCCGATGATGGGATATTGGGCATCTATAATTCTTCTCAAAATCTGGGCCAGATCTTTGCGTGAAGGATATAAAAAAGCAACATGATAAAGCCCAGCATGATGACGAGGAGAGGGAGATTGCCCATCGCTATGCCAGGTATTAAGACCGATATGATGGTGGTAACCTCCCGCTGAGAGAAAAACGGCCTGTTTCCCATACCAAGACATCACCTCAAAGCCTAGTAGATCTCTATAGAATCCTAAAGATCGTTGGATATCGGCCACTTTTAAATGTATGTGTCCGACTTTGGTTTGGGCAGGAGCTTGGTAGTTTGGGGGCATGTCACATTTTTTTAGCTTGAGTATTTGCTGAAAGTAATCTACCGATTGGAATACATTAAAACATCAATGGAAATAAAAAGCTCACAATGGCCGCCCACACTCCGTAAACGGGTAAATAAATCCCCATAGCGTTGAAAACCTGTTCAAGGGGTACCTGATTTCTAACAACTCCAATGATTCGATATCCACAGTAACTAAGATGGCTAATCATGAGCAGATTCAACCCGAAAAGAGCCAAACGGTTGGCCGAAAATCCGAATTCAAACAGACGAAATCCGATGGCGCTTAAGGCTAGGAGGTTATCGATGATAGCGATACTCGCTAATCCGAGTAATAGGTAGTTTTGAAAACGATTGGACTCATTATTTTTGAATGAGAACAAAATTAAGGCCATCACGGCTAGTAAGATGAGGTTAAACATGAGTAGTAGCTCTCGATCATCGAAAATCGTTTGCTCGGCTTGAGGAAGCATTACTGAAAAAATCAGCAGTAAAACAAATGCCGGCGGAGTAAATAGTTTGGCGATGATAGGGGAGATTTTACTTGCGATATCCCTATTGTTATGGACCAGATAAAAACTAAGTACAGGAATGGCTCCCAATCCCCAGATACCTATTTGTTCGAAGTATAAATCTTCTATCCGAAATCCAATAAGCTCGAAAAGTGCAATAGTTATAGCTGAAAACAGCAACAAACTAAGGCCTAATAATCCTGCCATGATTACGATTTCACCGTTAAAACGGATGAAATCGATTCGTTTTTGAGGCTGGCTCCACTCTTCTTTCAGATAGGCCTTTGCGAAAATAAACCAAATCAAAATGGGGACGTGTATACAGGCCAAAACAAGCGTCGGCTGATCTATAGGGCCCGGCAGTAGATTCAGATAAAGGACTAACATTCCAGCCAAGCTCAAAAGGATCCCACTGCGTTTATTAGAGAGTTTTGATACATAGAGTGAGTACCCCAGAAGAGCAGGTAAGGCGATGGAGCTCATATTTCGAGGAAAGTAGGCGTCTTCATCAATCCCAAACATCATGGGTATTTTTAGGATGAGACCAGTGATGAAAGCCAAACCGATTACAACTCCAATTTCCTTAGGAGTGCCCCAGGATATATTCGAGCTATTTCGGGTTGAAGCAGATAGATCCGCGCTATCCGCATGTATGGGTATGGTTGATGAGTTGTCGTTCACGGTTTTAGATAATGTAGATTCGTTTGAGGTACTATTTTTCTGATCGTGCAATACAACGATAGATGTTGTAAAAAAGTACTTTGTATTTAAAAGTTACTGACTTCTTTTGCAATTTCCTAACCAATAACATCTATTCAACCTTTGCCTTTGGGTGTAGAGTATATGTCCTGTGTATTACTTGTACAACAAGATTAACCAACGGAGGTTGTTATGAAAACACATACTCACCCATACTTATTAACCACCATATTAACTGCCTTTTTATTGCGCTTGTTCGGATCTTTTTTTGATTATCAAGTTATTTAGCGTGAGTGTGTATTTACGTTTAATATGAGTACATTTTATTGAAGATATCTACAATAGTAGCAT
>RFPJ01000077.1 GCA_009926145.1 Bacteroidota bacterium | reverse complement strand
TGGCATCAAAGTAGAGAACAATCCCCAAACCTACATGGGTTTTAAAGTTCTTATAGACCGCGAATTAGACTAGTCTAAATTAAATAATCCCGATGATACAAGGTTTTTTAGGGTGTGAACCACTCATTTCACCAACGGCTTTTGTTGCTGAAAGTGCCGATATCATCGGGGATGTTCATATTGGAGAGCAGTCTAGCGTATGGTTTAATACCACCGTTCGTGGCGATGTAAAGCAATGTGCAGGACAATGTGTGTATTCATGTGATGAATCAAACCGGTCCAACCATTATTGGGAATGACGTAACTATTGGTCATGGTGCCGTCGTTCATGGGTGTACGGTTCATGATTCTGTGCTTATCGGAATGAATGCCACCTTGCTAGACAAGTGTGTTATCGAATCTGAGGTGATTATAGCGGCTGGTACGCTGGTACCCCCAGGAAAAACACTTGCTTCTGGTTATCTCTATATGGGTTCACCTGCAAAAGCGGTTAGGCCTCTTAGTGATGAGGAACGGGCATCCATAACGCAGTATGCGCAAAACTATATCAAGTACAGCCGAGTGTATAGAGGAGAGCATAGCATTGAGGAGAATCCCTTTTATAATCGGCAGGAATTTAATGCTGGTAAGCATGAGCCTAAGGATCCTTCCCATACTTAATGCCTAAACGATTAGATCTTTTATCAGGCCTTTATTTACATATCCCGTTTTGTAAACAGGCGTGTTCTTATTGTGACTTTTATTTCGTTACTAGGCAAGAATTCAAAGAACCCTTCGTAAATGCCTTAATTCAAGAAATTGAGTCTTATGAAGGGACCCATTATGCGAGTAATACTTTTCACACCTTATATATAGGTGGAGGAACCCCTTCCTTATTAGCTATATCTAGCCTGCAGAGAATAATCGATGCCATTAAGCGGGTTTTTACCTTAGAATTAAGGGAATTCACCGTGGAATTAAACCCTGATGATGTGAGCCTATCCTATCTTCGAGACTTATCAGAACTAGGGGTAAATCGCATTAGCATGGGGGTTCAGACATTTGCAGAAGAGCGCCTGAAGTTTATGCATCGAGCTCACTCAAGATCTCAGGCTATTCAAGCCCTAGAGGCGATGATGCAATCTCCGATTAGGAATTACACTGTTGATTTAATTTATGGTCAACCGGGTCAGAGTTTAGAGGAGCTTTATGAAGATATTCAGCAATTAATGATTTTTAATCCTCCTCATATTTCAGCATATGCTCTTACCATTGAAAAAAATACACGCCTTGCCAAGCAGGTGGATTTGGGTCGAGTAATTCCCGCTGTAGATGATACGGTGGCAGAGCACATGGAGGCCTTGGAAGAACGTTTATTTTCACACGGGTTGAATCGCTATGAGGTGAGTAGCTTTGCTCGGCCAGGAAAGGAGGCTCTACACAATCAATTATACTGGTATCATGGTAATTATTTGGGTTTCGGACCTGGTGCACATTCCTTTTGGAAACCTTCTTCGCGTTCGGCCGTGCGTTGGTCCAATGCACGGAATCTGACTAAATATTTAGAACAGGCTCAACAAATACGGGAAATCGGATTAGAAAGGGCCGAAAAAATGGATCATTCGGCCTTGGTTGAAGAATATCTTTGGTTAAGCATGCGTACAGCAAGTGGATTGGATAGGGAATACTTACAAAACGTTTACGAGTACCAATTAACCGAGAGGCAAGAAACTAGATTAGAACAAATGGTACACCATAAATGGTTACGAAAAGAAGGAGCTTGCTACCGCATAACTTCAACCGGGTTTAGTATTTCTGATCGATTAGGTCTGGATCTAATCAGTTAATCTTACATCGTATTTGGATAGTAGTTTGATGCATTACGGTAGCTTAGAGCAAGGCTGGGTTTGCCTGCATTTTCATAGGCTTGAGCAACATGTAATAATGCAATGCGTAAACGTTCGCGTTCTAAGGGGGTTAGTGACCCATTTTGTCCAATTCGAGGTATGTTGAGTACGGTGTTATCTGGGATATCGTCTGGGTTTTGAGCGGTACTAAAGTTTTCTTCAAACAGCAGTACCCATAAGCGTGGGTTGCCATAAATTTGATCAGCCATATTATACAGTCCGATAGTGCTGTCAAATCGAATCGTTCCACTATTGTTTGTGGCTTGAGTTGCTGTATTGTTGCTCACTGGAGCATTTGTTAGGCTTCCTTCAGTTTCATTGATAATAGTGGGTATTTCTTCAGATTCAGTTACTTCAGGCGTTTCATTGGCTTCGGCCGCCGTAACAGTAGCGGTTGAGCTAAGCGGATTCACAGATGTGTTTATCGAGGGATTTATTAGATCCATGGTATTACCCAGAAAAAAACCACTGATAAATAGGACGATTGCGCCTATGAAACCACCCGAGAGAAACCATGTGCGATCAAACTGAATCACTCCGGTCGCTGGATTACTTAATTGTTTTGACTTTGCATTTAGGCTTGAAATAGCTTGTTGCAATTCGTCCATAGACCCTATAAGTCCAATGAGCAATTCTTCATCCACAGAGACATACTGCTTCTCTTGCGAACTTTTCTTACTAAGATTGTTTTTTAGTGATGTGCTATTAGCCGATTCGGTCGCCTCATCGGAGGTATCAGTATTCGAATCACTGGTCATAACGGTTGACTTTTTTGAACTAAATGCGTCTAAAAACTTACTTTTTTTAGATTTTTGAGGCTTATTTTCCTCATGTGATGAGGGAATTTGTTCATCGCTTCGGGCCTCAGTTTGCTCATCATCTTGAATACTTACATCCAAACTTGAGCCTACGGGTTTTTGAAGCAAGAGTTCTTTCTTTTGTTTTATCAATTCCTCAAGTTCGTCTAGCAATGCGGCCTTTTGTTCCAATTCTTCTGAGCTGTTTTGACTTTCTAGTTCAGGGGGAACGAACTCGGTTGGTTTTTTGGCTACTCTTGGCGTATCTGTTGCCGGAGTAACTGCAGTATCAGGGATATCCTTGGTAGCCTTGGATTGCTGTTTTGCTTGAGATTCAATTTCATCCAGTAAAGCAGCAAAGGCGTTTGATTCAGTTTTCATAGTAGTATTGTGACCCTTTTCGGTAGATGATGGTGTATTCTCGTTTATATGCTCCTCTTCAGCAGAGGTATTATTAACCGTTTCTTCAAGTTTTTTATAAGGACTAAAGCTCATTCTTCGGTGAGCCGGGATGATAATAGTTTCTCCTGTCCCTGGCTGAGTTCCCTCCCGATCGGCTACCTCTGTAACGGTGAAGCTTCCAAATCCAGAAACATTCGCTTTACCTTCACTTATGGCTACTTCGGTGATGATATCCGAAAAGGCTTCTATGAAAGAGCGAGCATCTTTTTTAGATATATCGGCTCTATTAGCAAAAATATCGATGAACTCACTGCCATTACGTTTGCTGCTCATAGCCCTGATTCTTTGAGTTCGTCTTTTACATTTTTGGATGGTGTAAATTGTACGATCTGTTTGGCAGGTACACGCATCTTCTTTTTGTAATGTGGGTTATATGCAATGTATGAAGCACGTTCCCGTGTTTCGAATTGGCCAAGCCCAGGTACATTAAACCCATTACCATTCTTGAGCTCCGAGCTCATGAAATCAACCAATTCAACCAAATACGTTTCTACAGTAGATTTAGGTAAATCAAGCTGTTTACTTAGTTCGTCTACTAAACGGGCTTTATTCATATGAGGAACGCAAAAAGAGGACGAAGATAAAATTCTTCGATGATAGGACGGTTATATAACAATAGATGATTTAGCGATAGTATAGTTTTTTTTGGTAAAAAAAAGAAATAGGTGCATAAAAAAGCTATGATGCCACCGTATTTAGAGTGTCTAACTAGCGAATAACACTCATAGTTTGAGAAACTATACTCCCTGCTCCACTTACTCTATACACATATATTCCCGATGATAGCTCGCTGGTGCTAAATCGAAAGGTATTTTCACCTGCAACAGATAGCCCCGCATAAATGGTTTTAATTTTTCGGCCTAAAATATCAAAAAGCTCGATGTTCAGATCCGATACTAAAGGAACCCAAACATCAATTTGGGTGTAATCCGTGGCTGGATTCGGATAGTTTTGAGAGAGGATGACGTCTTCTCCTAAGGAATACTCAGCAACTTGTATTTTATAAAAGGCATTCGTCGTTGAACTCGTTTGAGTGATAATAAGCCCTAGTTTGTCAATATTGGTCCAATTAACTCCCAAGGGTAATTCAGCGCTAGTATCGATGAATCCATTACTTTCGAGTACTTTAAAGCTAACCAAGCCTGTTTTCTCATAAATTAAAACCCCCAATATAACATTGGCATCATCGGCACTTAGATTCACTTGAGCAAATGTTCCAAGTTCACTTTGAATGTCTACTTCATAATATCGGCTGCTTAGCCTAGTTAAATCTCCATCTATACCATCATCGTCAAAGTGTAGGTCTTCAATCGTTCCTTCAATCCGAGGATTTGGATATTCATACCGCTCGTTAAATCCATAGTCGATAGGGCTGTTGAATTCACCTGAGGCATAATGAAAAGCATAGGCTTCCGAGAGGGTTTTGGTATACGATAGGCCCCGTTCTTCAAGAGAGCTTCGAACGGCATCTAAAAAACTCAACTGATTATCTTGTTCAATTAAACGCCATGTTTCAGGCCAAAATTCGGAACCTAACTGCTCATGAAAATACAGAGCAAAGGTAATATCCTCATAGGATCCAGGAATCAGGCTTTGATAAGCTCGTTGAAATAAGTCCGAGGAGAAGTTTTCGATGTAATTGTAGTAGTCATTTACTTCATCGTAGACCACTTCTTCCATAAGGGTAGCATCCATTTCAGCCCAATCATCCGTTTCTCCCGACCATTCATTTTGGATGTATTGAATAGCATGCTTGAATTCATGGGCAATGGTTACTTCAAGGGCTCCACGCGATTGGTTGCTAGGGTGGGTATTTGGGGGATAGCCTACAAAATCATTTTCACTATAAATACAGCTTTTTGTCGTGTTCACTCCGCAGGGAAAAAGTCCAAATCGAGAGGTATTGGTTAGCCCATATGCTCCATAGCCAGATAAATCTTTAAGGTAAATATCATAGCTGCTACCCGTAGGAATCGGGTCTGGATATCCTAATCCTAAAATTTGTACGTTATAGGAAGAATCGGCCGCAATGGCCGCCCATTCTACGTAGTCAGGTATGCTGTTCGAGTTATCGTCTGCAAGCGGTACGGCATCGGTACCAGTTGTAGAGTAATGAATGGTGAACTTACCAGATTCGGAGATGAATTGTTGATCGGTAAGTGCTAGTGAACTAACTCCGAGCTTGGGTATATTGGTCGGAGTGAATCCAAGGGCCTCATACAGTGAATCAGCGGAATGATTGGCCACTAATGGTGTGAGACATTTAACAATGGGCACAGCATCTTCCCCAATCTGTATATGTGGCCAGTAAGATGTTTCTGAAGATTGCTCGTTCACATGAGCCTGAGCGTTAAGCAGTGGATTTTGCCCTATCCATGCCATAAACAACAGGATCAACATCCTAGTTTTTAGATGGCCATTGAATACCCTATACAATCGTTTATAACTCATCTCCAAAGATAGGTGAAATCGATTTACTTTATTGAATCCCAAGGTAGTACTTACAGCTAAATTATGTTTATCTTAACGCTTTAAGGATATACAAACCAAAGCATTATGTTCGAAGTTATACTTTATTATCAATTCCATCCCATCGAATCACCCGAAGAATTTTGTAAAGCACACAAGCGTAAATGTAAAGAATTAGGGTTAAAAGGGCGTATTTATATTTCAAGCGAAGGGCTCAATGGGACGGCTTCTGGGACTTCCGAACAAATTGAAGC